>JBIIJA010000218.1:0-4518 GCA_044234195.1 Cyanobium sp.
CCGGGGGTGATGGTCCCTTGGACCGTCCTGAGCAACTGCTTCTGGCCCTGTTGCTGCAGACGATCTAGCGCATCCGCTCGGAGCGGATGCTGATCAAGCAGCTGGACGACAGCCTGCTGAGCTCGGAGCACTTCTCCGTCGATGGCACCTTGCTGCGAACCTGGCCTCCCACAGCTCGTTGGGGCGCATCGACGAGCTTGCTGACGATCCACCACCGCCCAGTGCTGGCAAAGGGGTTTGGTGGAAATGCCTCAGGCAAGAAACGCGCCAAGGGCGACTTCCGCGGTCTGCGGCTCTCCAACCAGACCCACCGCTCCAGCAGTGTTGCCGAGGCCCAGCTGTTCAAGAAGGCTCCTGGTGTTGGTGCCTTCTTGAGCTTCATGGGGCACTGCGTGGGGTTCCCCCGCTGGTTCAGCAGCTTTCTTAGGACCAAGTCAAGAAACTCATGGGTCTCAGTCAGATGGCCTCATCGACAGAGTGCATGTGATGCTCAATCCTCCTGACATTGGTCACCCTGGCTCAGTAGGGCAATCACAGGGCATGCTCCACGCCAGCCTCGCCCAGTTCAGCAGCGCCATGGCTCCCCCCCTCCAACCCCACCAATGGCAACCCGGCGATCCCCCTCCCCGAATGCCACCCTGCGGCGCCGCGCCACCCCTGCTGCTGCTGATCAACAGCCGACTCTCCCTCCCGCCCACAAAGAAGCTCCTCGATCACCTCTCGAAAGAGGAATATCAGCGCCATCAGGCCTACCGCCATCCGGCTGATCGCCTGCGCTTTCTGGTGGGGCGGGCCAGCCTGCGGGTGCTCCTCGGCCACTGGCTGCGCCAATCGCCCGGAAGCATCCAGCTGCAGGCCCGTTCTCAGGGCAAGCCCCACTGTCCCGAAGGGCCGGCCTTCAACGTGAGCCATTCGGGTGATCTGATCCTGCTGGGATTCCACGCCACCAGCCCGGTGGGCGTGGACGTAGAAGTGGATCGGCCTGGACTGGACTGGCCCCCCATCGCACGCCGCGTTCTGCCTGCCCGGGAGGTGGAGGCCCTGCTTGCCTTGCCGCCTGCGCAGCAGGCGAGTGTCTTCCTACAGGTCTGGTGTCGCCTGGAGGCAAGACTCAAGGCCGATGGATCCGGGCTGTGGGGGTTGGAGCGAACGGGGAATGAGGACTCTGCCGTCTGGGATGTAGCCGTGCCCACTGGGTATGCGGCGGCAGCAGCCCTGATGCGTGCGCACAGAACTCCCCTGGGGAGATGGCCTAAGGACCATCCGGCGGCCTCGGCAGGGGCCGATCATCCCAGTCCTCCGGGGTGAGGGGTTGGCCCAGCAAGATCTTTTCCGCCCGTCGCACGGCGGTGGGGTGGCTCAGGAGATCCGCCTCCTGCACCATCGGAGGGTGCTCCGGCGGCAGATCCTTGGGCGTGAGCGGGGGGGGCTGCCAGGCAAACGGCCGATCTGGCGCCATCTGCCGGCAGAGCAGCTCCATCTGTTGACGCAGGGCCAGGCGCACCCGGCCATGCTCCAGGGCCTGGAAAAACTCCTCCCTTGGCGCCCGGCCAGTGCTGGTGGGCCGCTCGCCATTGCCGCCCCGCAACCGCGCCCCATCAGGGTTCCAGCTCGGGCGACAGGGGCCCTTCTCCCCCGTGCGCACATCCAGCCAGAGGTGGAGCCCTTCCCCCCGGGGTCGGGTGACCACCGCCAGGCCATCCCCGGGGCGTTGCCGTGGCAGGGCGTACACCCGCCAGCTGGGCCGCTCCTCGGCGGGCACGCAGCCCACCAGCAGCAATGCCACCCAGGCCAGAAGCAGGGGCAGCCTCAGGGGGAGGGGGATGGGCAGCCTCAGGGCCACGGCCAAGGGGGCGACACTCGCGCCATGATCCGTCCTGACCCTTTCGGATGCGGTTTGGCATGGCCCTCACTCCCTCCACCATGCTTCCTCTGGGCACTCCCCTTCCCTGGCAGCTGATGGCCGAAGCCCTCACCCCTGTGATCGGCGGACCCCTGCCCGAGCCCCAGGCCCTCGAAGGCAAGCCGGTGCTGGTGCTGTTCCTGTGCCCCCACTGCCCCTTTGTGAAACACATCGAACCAGAACTCACCCGGCTGCAGCAAGACTTCGCCCATCAGGTGGCGTTTGTGGCCATCCGCAGCAACAGCCTCACCACCCATCCCCAGGACGGCCCGGTCGGCATGAGCAACCAGGCCACCAGCAGCGGTTGGCGCTTTCCCTACTTGGCCGATGACAGCCAGGCCGTGGCCAAAGCCTTCCAGGCCGCCTGCACCCCCGATCTCTTCCTCTTCGATGGGGCACACCACCTGAGCTACCGCGGCCAACTCGATGGGAGCCGTCCCGGGAATTCCCTCCCCCTGGATGGGCGGGATCTGCGGGCTGCCCTGGAGGCCGTTGTGGCTGGCCAGGCCCCAGCAGCTGAACAGGTGCCCTCCATTGGCTGCAACATCAAATGGCACCCCGGCCAAGCGCCCGCTTGGGCCTAGCCCAGCAGCCATGGGTCAAAGGCAAAGGGGGCCACGGGAGCCCTTGTGCAATCTTTCGCTTGGCTTAAGGTTGCCCCCATGCATGTGCCCCCCTTCAGCCTCACCGAACAGCTGAGGCAGCTTGGTGATCGCCTCGATGAGGCTGTGTTGCAGGTGTTGCGTAGTGGTCAATACATCGGCGGGGAAACCATCGCCGCCTTCGAGACAGCCTTTGCCGAATCCTGTGGCGTGCCCCACGCCATCGGCTGCAACAGCGGCACCGATGCCCTGATCCTGGCCCTGCGTGCCTTGGACATCGGGCCAGGAGATGAGGTGATCACCACGTCGTTCAGCTTCTTCGCCACCGCAGAAGCCATCAGTGCCGTCGGCGCCACACCCGTGTTTGTGGACGTGGAGGAGGGCTCCCATCTGATCGATCCAGAACGCATCGAAGCGGCCATCACTCCCGCCACCCGCGCCCTGCTGCCAGTCCATCTCTTCGGCCGGCCGGTGGACATGGAGCGGATTTGCGCCATCGCCCGCGCCCACAGCCTGCTCGTGATCGAAGACTGCGCCCAGGCCACGGGGGCCAGCTGGGCGGGGCGACCCGTGGGCAGCTGGGGGGAAGCTGGCTGCTTCAGCTTCTTCCCCACCAAAAACCTTGGGGCCGCAGGGGATGGGGGTGCCGTGGTGTGTCGGGATCCGGAACTGGCCCAGCGGGTGCGGGAGCTGGCGGTGCACGGCATGCCCCGCCGCTACTTGCACACCGAGCTTGGCTACAACAGCCGCCTCGATGCCATGCAAGCCGCCGTGCTCCAGGTGAAGCTCCCCCATCTGCCGGAATGGGTGGAGCGCCGCCAAGCGATCGCCGCCCGCTATCTCCAGGAGCTGGCCGATCTGCCGGGTCTTGTGCTGCCCGATGCTGGCCCATCCGGGCACAGCTGGAATCAATTTGTGGTGCGTCTCCTCCCCTGCCCCGCCAGCCAACCCTTCTGCCAGGCCCGCTGTGCTCCCGCTGCCGACAGCGCCACCTATGGCCTGCCGGAGGCCTGCTGCCGCGACTGGCTTAAGCAACAGCTGCAGGACTCTGGCGTGAGCACGATCATCTACTACCCGATTCCCATCCATCGCCAGCCTGCCTATCGCGATCTGGGCTACGGCAGTGGCAGCCTGCCCCACACCGAGCGCCTCTGCGCCGAAGTGCTGAGTCTGCCCATTTTCCCAGAACTCACCCCCGACCAGCAGGACACGGTGATCAGCACCCTGCGCAACCTTCTGCTGAGCTCCACCACGACCCCAAACGATCAGCGCGCACCCCTGACAACCGGAGTGATGTAGAACAACCGGGGTCAATTACTCACGGCAATAGACCACGTTTCCGGAGGAAGGGAACAAAATCCTCGGCCACCCTGGGAGCACTGTTTGGCGAAAGATGGTCCCCATCCAAATAAAAGACTATGTTCCCCTCATGATTACGGCACACCGGCGAGGAGGGCGGACAAAAGAGCGGTAGTGGATCGTAGATGAAGAGATTCCGCTGCTCAGCCTCCAGCCGATTGAGCGCCATCACGATTCCACTCCTCTCCTTGCGCACCTCATCCACGGGAAGATGAACAAAGCAAGAGGAAGACAACTTGGGACGGAACCATTGGGGGGTGCAAATGGGCCCCCCACCCGATCCAAAATGGGGAAAGGGAGCAAACACCACCACATTGACCCCGCGCGGTTCAAGCTCTTTGGCAAGCCTGACAATGGCCGCTCTCCATTGGCCAAACAATGGGTCTTGATCGGGTTGCCTGAGATTGAAATAGCGATAGAGATCTGAGGAAAGCAGCACACTGTCGCCCCGTCTTAGCCGTGGGGAAACCAGGCTGTAGAAGGCATTGATCTCTTTTCCCTTGGCAGGCAAGCGATTCAAATCATCAGTACTGCTTCCATCAGAGCGACGAAAAGAGATCACCGGGAAAGGTTGGTGAGCATTGCCAGCGGTGTTAAAAGTCACCAGACCCACCCCCGTGCGCGCAACCACCTCGCCCATCAGGGGATAGAGAT
>JBIIJA010000221.1:0-4478 GCA_044234195.1 Cyanobium sp.
GAACAACAGCTCGGCAAACCAGCAGCAAGCGATCTGGCCTCGGGCTATCTCACTGCTCCCGTGCTCTACGCACTGGAGGAGAAACCCGCCCTGGCCAGGCTGATCGAGAGGGAGTTTTCCAATGCGAGCGATTTGGATCAAGCCCTGGCCTTGGTGCGCAACTGTGAGGCCATTCCCCGCTCCAGGGCCCTAGCCGCAGATTTCGCCCGTCAAGCCCTTGAAGCCATCGAGTGGCTGCCCCCTTCGGAACCCCGCAGCGCCCTGCGGGCGCTGCCCGATTACGTGCTCAGCAGGCTCAGTTGAGGGCTGAGTCCGATCCCCATCTGACCTCCTGCAACGACCGCCAACAGTTCACGCCAGCGGGATAGTCCTCACAGGCCAAGCCTGGGGCCAGCAGCACATGCACCTGGCAGCCGGCCAACACGGCCGCACTGGCCCCAGCAAGAGAGTCCTCAAACGCCCAACACGCCTCAGGTGGCACCCCGAGGCGTCGGGCAGCGAGCAAGAAGGGATCGGGAGCGGGCTTCCCCAGCACCAGCTCCGGGTCATCGCCCATCACCCTCAGGTCAATGGCGTCCAACCAGGCATGGGGTGCACACTTGAACGCCACCGCATCCCGCGTGCTGCTGGTGACCAACGCCATCGGCACCCCAAGCTCTTGACAGGTGGCCACCAGGCCTTGGGCCCCCTCCACCGGCAGAGCGGCTGGCATCAAGCGGCGGGCAATGGGCTGCTGCACCGCCAAGAGGGCCTCCTCTGAGGGGGCAGGCTCCCCCGTTCGCCGTTCAATCCACTCCCGCACCTGGGCCACGCAATCCACCCGTCGGCGACCCCGCAGATGCAGCAGGTCACGCTCGCTGAGCTCGGTGGCAAACGATCCTGCGGCCTCTCTCCAGGCTTGGGCATGGAGAGGCTCGGTATCGAGCAGCAAACCATCCAGGTCGAACAGGCAAGCGGCAGGCAGAGGCATCATCTCTTACGACCCAGCTGAAGGGCCTTCCTCTGGAAACAGCTCTTCAAGGGAAGTTTCTAATGTTGTCACCAAAAGCACCATCGCGGCCCGTCCATCAAGATCTGGCCCGCTCACCTGGTCGATCCATCGGGAAGCGAGCCTTTGGATCTGATGGAACAGGGAGGCCTCTCGCTGGATGGTGTTCAGCACCCGCTCGAGGCAGGCCTGATCCATCTCCGGAGGCAAACCCACCACATAACGCCGGCCATCCTCGCCGATGTAGGTGAGCTGCCCCTCCGGATCCAAGCTTGGCGCCGCATGGGGAGTGATGGGGGGATCGTTGCCCGGATCGGGATTCCACGCCATGCGTCTCCGTGGCGAAGCTCTCCTTTAACTAACGCTCCACGGCCCGGTTGCCAAGGAGGGATCAGCACACCTGATCATCCCCAGCCTGCAAAAGGGTTGACGGGAGCCCCCCCCGGCGAATCAGGGTGGATTTCTGCCGCGGCACCTCCATGGACCAGTTTTCGTTCTGTGGTCCGTTTGCCTACCGCTGGATCGACGATGTACCCGTCGAGCGGATTGACCTGCGCAGTGGTGAGCGGTTGCCGATCGAGGTGATCGGCTCTCCCAGCCACCCTTGCCCCGAGCGAGCCAGTTGGGAGGAAGCCAGTGAAGCAGTGGTGAGGTCGGCGATGGCGGCTTGGAATTGAGGATCAGCGGTTGAGGGCCTCCATTTTCCAGGTCACAAAGGTGCCCACGGGGCTCCACAACAGATAAGGCACCAACAGGAGGGCAGCGGGCAGGCTGTGCGACAGCACCACCAGGGCCAAGGCCACCCCCCAAACCCATCCAGCAAATCCCACCGCGGTGCCGCTGCGAAGGCGTCTTGTGCGGCAGATCAGCCAGGTGTAGCTCTGCACCAGCACCAAGAGCAAGAGATAGCCGAGCAAGATCCAGGGCTGGCGAGCAGCCTGCCAGAGCTGAAAGGCCGATGCGTAAAAACACGCATAGATCACCACCCATATCAGGGGAATCCAGCGTTCAAAGGTGAGCCAGCGGGGGCGGCGCAACCTTAAAAACCAGGCAAAGTCCTCTTTCGAGGGGGTCAACAGGGCCACCACTGCCACCATGGCGGCGGCAATCAGGGCGGCAATCGGAAGCCAGGCCGGCATGTGGTGGTGACGGTTGCTGCCACGATGACACGTGGGGAAGGGGTGGTTGCGCTTAAGTAGGGGCCAGTTGTCTACTCCTGCGGATGCCCGAGGTCACCATCGAGTCGGTGCTGCAAGAACAGCGACTCTTTGCGCCCCCCGAGGGCTTGGCCGCCCAGGCCCGCATCGGCTCCATGGAGGCCTATCGGGCCCTCGTGGCCAAGGCGGAGGCCGATCCTGATGGGTTTTGGGGCGATTACGCCCGCAGCGAGCTGCACTGGTTGACGCCCTTCCACACGGTGCTGGATTGGAGCCAACCCCCTTTTGCCCGCTGGTTTGAGGGCGGCACCACCAATCTCTCCTTCAATTGCCTCGATCGCCACCTGAGCGGACCAAGGGCGGAGAAGATCGCCCTGATCTGGGAAGGCGAACCCGGTGATGTGCGCACCTTCACCTACCGCCAACTGCATGCGGAAGTGTGCAAGGCGGCCAATGCCCTCAAAGCGCTGGGGATTGGCAAGGGGGATCTCGTCGCCCTTTACATGCCGATGGTGCCAGAGGCGGCGATCGCCATGCTCGCTTGCGCCCGCATTGGGGCTCCCCATTCGGTGGTGTTTGGCGGGTTTTCGGCCGAAGCCCTGCGGGATCGTCTGATCGACGGGGAAGCCAAGGCGGTGATCACCGCCGATGGGGGTTTCCGCAAAGACAAGGCCGTGCCCCTCAAGCCGGCGGTGGATGCGGCCCTGGCGGAGGGCGCCTGCCCCACGGTGGAGCACGTGCTGGTGGTGCGTCGCACGGGCGAGCCCACCCCCATGACCCCCGCCCGGGACCACTGGTGGCATGAGCTGGTGGAGAGCCAGAGCGCTGACTGCCCAGCCGAGCCCATGGCCAGTGAAGACCGCCTTTTTGTGCTCTACACCTCCGGCTCCACGGGCAAGCCAAAGGGAGTGGTGCACACCACTGCTGGCTACAACCTTTGGGCCCACCTCACCTTCCAGTGGATCTTTGACATCCGCGAGGACGACATCCACTGGTGCACCGCAGATGTGGGCTGGATCACCGGCCACAGCTACATCGTCTATGGCCCTCTCTCCAATGGAGCCACCACGGTGATGTACGAGGGAGCTCCCCGCCCCTCCAAACCCGGTGCCTTCTGGGAGGTGATCCAAAAACACCGCTGCACCATCTTCTACACAGCGCCAACCGCCATCCGCGCCTTCATGAAGAGCGGCCGCGAGGTGCCCGATCAATACGACATGAGCTCCCTACGCATCCTCGGCACCGTGGGGGAACCCATCAATCCAGAAGCCTGGATGTGGTATCGGGATGTGATCGGCGGCAACCGCTGCCCAGTGGTGGACACTTGGTGGCAGACGGAAACCGGCGGCGTGATGATTAGCCCCCTGCCGGGGGCCACCCCCACCAAACCCGGATCGGCCACCCTCCCCCTGCCTGGAATCGTGGCAGACATCATGGATCACGAGGGCCACTCCCAGGCCGCCGACCAGGGCGGCTACCTCACGATCCGCCGGCCCTGGCCCGGGATGATGCGCACGGTGCACGGGGATCCGGAACGCTTCCGCAAGAGCTACTGGGAAGAGATCAAGCCAGCGGATGGAAACCCGGTGTACTTCGCTGGGGACGGGGCCCGGCGGGATGCCGACGGCTACTTCTGGGTGATGGGTCGGGTGGACGATGTGATCAACGTGTCGGGCCACCGGCTGGGCACGATGGAGATCGAAAGCGCACTCGTGAGCCACCCGGCCGTAGCGGAGGCGGCAGTGGTGGGCCGGCCCGATGAGCTCAAGGGGGAAGGCATTGTGGCCTTCGTCACCCTCGAAGCGGGCCGACTGGGCGATGACGCACTCATGGCGGAGCTCAAAGGCCATGTGGGCAAGGAAATCGGTCCGATTGCCCGGCCGGATGTGATCAAGTTCAGCGAAGCTTTGCCCAAAACCCGCAGCGGCAAGATCATGCGACGCATCCTGCGGGCCCTCGCCTCCGGCCAAGAAATCAGTGGCGACACCAGCACCCTGGAGGATCGCAGCGTGTTGGATGCCCTGCGGGTGTGAACCCAAGCTCCTAAACAGCGAGTGGCCCCACAGAGGGCTGGCAAAGCAGGACGATGGCCCAAATCGCCCCGACGATCGGAACCAGCCCGATGAAAATCCACGGCCATGCCTTGCCTGCATCACGCAAGCGGCGGATGGTGAGTGGCAGGGTGGGCAGAATCGTTGCCGGAGCGTAGAGGCTGAGGATCCAACCAAAAAGGTCAGAAAACTTGCTGAACAGAATCAGCACGAACGCAAGGACAAGATTCGCCAAATAAAACCACCAATAGGCAGGCCTTGGTGATCGACCAGTATAATCAA
>JBIIJA010000052.1:0-9436 GCA_044234195.1 Cyanobium sp.
CGCTTGACGAATTCCGAGTTTGAGGGGGGATCCCAGTTGATAGGGAATCCCATTTTCAGAAAAGATCCAATTCAGAAAGATCCGGAATTGATCTCTCCGGTTCCCTCTGCTGAGAGAGCGGCGATTTGCGATGCCCACCGGGGGACTTGAACCCCCACGACCGAAGCCACTGGAACCTAAACCCAGCGCGTCTACCAATTCCGCCAGATGGGCCGATCGACCAGTTGAACCATGCCAGCTGGCGGACGCCTTCCATTAAACCAAGCCACCTTGACCAAGCAAGACACCTCAACCAAGACAGCCCCCTGTCAGACCAGCACAATGAAGGCCACTCTCCACAGCCGCTGATGGTTGCCACCCTTGCGGGCTTAGGGGCCCTGTTGCTTGGCCTGGCCCTCCTGCTGCTCCCTCTTCTGGCCACTGAGCTCAGCCGCCCAGGCGACTCGGCTTGGGGGGCCCTGGTGTTGGTGCTCGCCCTGGTGTTGGTGACCAGCGCTGATCGGCTCATTGGCTCACCCATGCTGGCGGTGATCAGCGGTGGCCTGCTCATCGGCCGTCTCACGGTGGAGGTGGGGCGGGGCCGCTGGCGCCAGCTCAGCCCAGAGGAGCAGGGTCGGCTGGGGTCGTGGGAGCGGTGGCGCACCAGCTTCAGCCAGGCGAGCACATCCCTGCTGGGCGTGATGGAAGGCCTGGGCCAAAGCGCTTCTGGCCTTGGTGGTTGGTGGCAAGAGCGGCGTCAACCCAAAACCAGAGGCAAGCGCTGGGTGCGCCCCGAGGACGAGACCCCAGCCTCCCCAGGGGCTGATGGCTCTGAGGACGCCGCTCAACCAAACGGACAGGACCAGGCCACCAGCCCAGCCCCAAGCGTGGTGGCTGTGCGCGATTTCGCGGAAGTGGATGCCCTCCTCCAGGCCGCCCCTGAAGAAGCCCCCCCGGGGGAAGGAGCTCAAGAGGAAGGGGCCTTCCTTCCAAAGAACTATCACAAAAGCGAGGAGGCCAGGGACGAAGGGGAGCGTCCTGCAGGCGGGGCGGGATAATCCCCACCTGCCGCCCAAGGCGTCGTGTCCACCCCACCGGCTTCTGCTCCCTCGTCCTACAAAGACACCCTCAACCTGCTGGACACCCCTTTTGCGATGCGGGCCAACGCCCGCCTGAGGGAACCTGAGCTACAGGCTTTTTGGAAAGACCTGGGGCTTTACGAGCGCCTCAGCCGGGACGCCACCCTGCCCGACGGACGCATTGAGACGTTCACGCTCCATGACGGGCCGCCCTACGCCAATGGGGCCCTCCACGTGGGCCACGCTCTAAACAAAATTCTCAAAGACATCATTAACAAGCACGCCCTGCTGCAAGGGCGCCGCGCTCGCTTTGTGCCGGGGTGGGACTGCCATGGCCTCCCCATTGAGCTGAAGGTGTTGCAAACCCTGAGCCAGGAGGAACGCCAGGCCCTCACGCCCCTGGATCTGCGCCGTCGTGCCCATGCCTATGCCCTGGAGCAGGTGGCGCTGCAGCGGCGGGGCTTTGAGCGCTGGGGGATCTGGGGCGACTGGGAGCAGCCCTACCTCACTCTCAATCGAACCTACGAAGCAGCCCAGATCGGCGTTTTTGGCCGCATGGCCCTGGCCGGCCACATCTACCGGGGGCTCAAACCCGTGCACTGGAGCCCCAGTTCCCGCACCGCCCTGGCGGAAGCGGAACTGGAATACCCCGATGGACACACCTCACCGAGCGTCTATGTGGCCTTCCCTGTGGTGGAAGTTCCCCCCAGCTTGCAAACGCCCCTGCGGCTGGCTGGCATCGAAGGCCCAACAGACCACGACCATCGCGAACAGCTCTTTGTGGCCATCTGGACCACCACCCCCTGGACACTGCCGGCCAACCTGGCAGTTTCAGTGAATGGGGCGCTGGACTATGCCATTTGCCGCGATGGAGCCTCCGCTGCTCCCCGCTTTCTGGTGGTCGCCGCGGCCCTGGTGGAGCGTCTGAGCCAGAGTTTGGAGCGGCCCCTCGAACCCCTGGTGACGGTGAAGGGCGCTGAGCTGGCGGGCATCCTCTACCGCCACCCCCTGCTGGAGCGCACCAGCCCGGTGGTGGTGGGGGGGGACTACGTGACCACCGAATCCGGCACCGGGCTGGTGCACACGGCTCCGGGCCACGGGGTGGAGGACTTCCACACCGGCCGGGAGCATGGCCTTGGCGTGCTCTGCCCAGTAGATGAGGGGGGCACTCTCACCGATGAGGCCGGCCCCTTCGCCGGGCTGAATGTGCTGAAGGACGCCAACCCCGCCATCATCCAGGCCCTGCGGGATTGCGGAGCCCTCTTGGCGGAGCAGGCCTACGCCCACCGCTACCCCTACGACTGGCGCACCAAGAAACCCACCATCTTCCGCGCCACCGAGCAGTGGTTTGCCTCGGTGGAGGGCTTCCGCCAGCAGGCCCTCGACGCCATTGCTGCGGTGGACTGGCTGCCGGCCAGCGGCCGCAACCGCATTGAGGCGATGGTGCGGGAGCGCAGCGACTGGTGCATCTCCCGCCAACGCACCTGGGGGGTGCCCATCCCGGTGTTTTACCACCGCCAGAGCGGCGAGGTGCTCCTCAACGCCGAGAGCCTGGCCCACGTTCAAGCCCTGATCGCCGCCCACGGCTCCGATGTGTGGTGGGAGCGCAGCGAGGCCGAGCTGCTGCCCCCTTCCCACAGCGCCGAAGCGGAGCACTGGCGCAAGGGCACCGACACCATGGACGTGTGGTTTGATTCGGGCTCCTCCTGGGCCGGTGTGCTGGGGGGCTTGGCCGACACGCCAGCCGAAGGGCTGAACTTTCCAGCGGATCTCTACCTGGAGGGCTCCGATCAACACCGGGGCTGGTTTCAGTCGAGCTTGCTCACGGCCGTGGCGGCCACTGGCCAGCCTCCCTATCGGCGGGTGCTGACCCATGGCTTTGTGTTGGATGAAAAAGGCCGCAAGATGAGCAAGTCCCTCGGCAACGTCGTTGATCCGGCGGTGCTCGTCGAGGGGGGCAAGAATGAGAAACAGGAGCCGGCCTATGGCGCCGATGTGCTGCGGCTGTGGGTGAGCTCAGTGGATTACTCCGCCGATGTGCCCCTGGGCCCGGGCATCGTGAAGCAACTCGCCGATGTGTATCGCAAGGTGCGCAACACCGCGCGCTACCTGCTGGGCAACCTGCACGATTTTGACCCCCGCCCCCAAGGCGAGGGGGGGCATGCCATCCGGTTGACGGAGCTCCCCCTGCTGGATCGCTGGATGCTGGCAAAAACCGAGTCGTTGATCGAGAGGGTGAGCAAGGATTTCGAGCGCTACGAGTTTTTCCTCTTCTTCCAGCTGCTTCAGAACTACTGCGTTGTCGATCTCTCCAACGTCTATCTCGACATCGCCAAAGATCGGCTCTACGTGAGCGGTGCCAACGACTTCCGCCGCCGCAGCTGCCAAACCGTGCTGCACGTGGTGGTGGAGCGGCTGGCGGGTCTGATTGCACCGGTGCTCTGCCACATGGCCGAAGACATCTGGCAAAACATTCCCTATCCCGTGGCAGAACGCTCCGTGTTTGAGCGGGGCTGGCCCAGCATGCCAACGGAATGGAAGGAGGCAAAGGGGTGGGGCAGCCCTGTCGAGGAGGGGGCCATGCAGCAGATCCTGGAGTTGCGCAACCAGGTGAACCGCCTGCTGGAAGGCTGCCGCAGCCGGGGAGAACTGGGGGCCTCCCTGGAAGCCCGGGTGCAGCTGCAGTTGGCCGAGGGAGAAACCGCGGACGGCCTGCGGAACGCTCTGCAGACCCTCGGCGCCACTGGCCAGCCCAGCGTCGACAACCTCGCCGACTGGCTCCTGGTGTCGGCGGTCGAGGTGGGAGCCCCCCCCCCGGACTCCGTGCTCGCTGAAGCCTGCGAGGATGGGGTGACGCTGCAGATCGCCCGGGCCGCGGGGAGCAAATGCGAGCGCTGCTGGCACTACAGCACCGACATCGGCCATCACCTCAGCCACCCCACCCTCTGCGGGCGTTGCGTGGGGGTCCTGGAGCCCCCTGCCCCTGGCCAGATCTGACCCCGCTGAGGGACAGACCTCCCCCTTCGGTGGCACTGGACGAGCACACCCCTGACCCCTCGACGATCGGATCGGGCACCCATGACCACCCCCACCACCGCAGCCGATCCCCAAACGATCTTGCGGGAGGTGTTTGGCTACCAGGCCTTCCGTGGACCCCAGCAGGCCGTGGTGGAGCGGGTGATGGGGGGAGGGTCCGCCCTGGTGCTGATGCCCACCGGCGGGGGGAAGTCGCTCTGCTACCAGGTGCCAGCCCTCTGCCTGGAGGGCCTCACCGTGGTGATCTCGCCGCTGATCGCCTTGATGGATGATCAGGTCGAGGGCCTGCGCCAGCAGGGGGTGGCCGCCGCGGCTCTGCACTCCGCTCTGGCGCCTGAGGACACCGCGGCCACCTGGGCCGCCCTGGAACAGGACCGGCTGAAACTCCTGTATGTCTCCCCAGAACGGCTGTTTGCCGGCGATGGGCTGCCCCGGTTCGGCTCTCTTCCCCTCTCCCTGTTCGCCATCGACGAAGCCCACTGCCTCTCGCAATGGGGCCACGACTTCCGGCCCGAATACCTGCAGCTGGCTCAGCTGGCCGAGCGCTGGCCCGGGGTCCCCCGATTGGCCCTCACCGCCACCGCCGATCCCCGCACCCGGCAAGACATCGCCCGTCACCTTCAATTGCCGCCCGAGGCGGTGTTTGTGGCCAGCTTCAATCGGGCCAACATCCGCTACTGGGTGCGCCCGAAGGAGAAGCCCCAGCGCCAATTGCTCGCCTTCTTGGAGGAGCACCGCGGGGAGGCGGGAATTGTCTACGCCCGCTCCCGCAAGCGGGTGGAGCAGGTGGCCCAGCTGCTCCAGGACGCCGGCATCGAAGCCTTGGCCTACCACGCCGGTCTGGAGCCCGCGCGGCGCTCGGCCGTGCTTCAACGCTTCCGCGGTGGCAGCGCCGTGGTGGTGGTGGCCACGATCGCTTTCGGCATGGGCATCAACCGGCCCGATGTGCGCTTCGTCGCCCACATCGATCTGCCCAAAAGTCTGGAGGCTTACTACCAAGAGACCGGCCGGGCCGGCCGGGACGGGCTGCCCGCCATGGCCTGGATGGTGCACGGGGGCGGGGATGGGCCCCAGCTGCGGCAATGGATCGAGAGCTCCAGCGCCAGCGAGGAGCAGAAACGCATCGAACGGGCCAAGCTGGATGCCTTGATGGGCTTCGCCCAGGCGGGCTCCTGCCGTCGCCAGCTGCTCCTGGCCCACCTCGGCGAATCCCTGGCGGAGCCCTGCGGGAACTGCGACGCCTGCCTGGATCCCCAACCCTCGGTGGATGTGACGGAGCCCGCCAGAAAGGCGCTTTCGGCGGTGCATCGCACGGGCTACCGTTTTGGGGCCGCCCATCTGGTGGATGTGCTGCTGGGAGCCGACACGGCCAAGATCCGCCAGCTCGGCCACCACGAGCTGAGCGTGTATGGGCTCGGTAAGGAGCTGGATCGGGGGCAGTGGCGCAGCTTGTTTCGCCAGCTGGTGAGCCTCGGCCTGTTGGTGGCGGATCCCGAGAGCCATGGCGGCCTGCGCTTTGGTCCCCAAGAGCTGGTGCGGCCGTTGTTGCGGGGGGAGGCTCCCCTGGCTGTGCCCCTGCCGCCCCCCAGCCGAGAACGGCGCCAGGCGCCCTCCGGCACGGGGGCGCTCCGGCCCAGCCCCGCCGATCTCTCAGCCAGCGCCACAGCCGCCTTCCAAGCCCTGAAGAGTTGGCGGTTGGAGCAGGCCCGGCAGCAGGGCGTGCCGCCCTACGTGGTGTTCCACGACCGCACCCTGATGGAGATCGCTAGCCGCCGGCCCTCGACTGAGCAGGAGTTGGCGGAGGTGAGTGGGGTGGGCCAGGCCAAACTGGCGCACTACGGCAGCGATCTTTTGGCCCTGCTTGCGGAGTTGGCGTAGCGCCATGGCGATTGTGCGAGCGGAGCGTCTCAGCAAGCTGTTCCAGGTGGCGGACAAGCAACCCGGCCTGGGGGGCACCCTGCGCCACCTGGTGCGCCGCCGCTGGCGGACCGTGACGGCCGTGCAGGAGGTGAGCTTCAGCATCGAACCCGGGGAGATGGTGGGCTTTCTCGGGCCCAACGGAGCTGGCAAAACCACCACCCTCAAGATGCTCAGCGGCCTGATCCACCCCAGCAGCGGGATGGCCGATGTGGCGGGGTTGGAGCCCCGTCGCCGCCAGCGCCGCTTCCTCGAAACCATCACCCTGGTGATGGGGCAGAAGCAACAGCTGCTTTGGGATCTGCCGCCCCTCGACAGCCTCTACCTCAACGCGGCCGTCTACGGCATCGATGACGGCGAGGCCAAGCGCCGCATCCAGGAGCTGGCGGAGATGCTGGAGCTCGGCCCCGAGCTCACCCGCCCGGTGCGCAAGCTTTCCCTTGGCGAGCGGATGAAGGCCGAGCTGATGGCGGCCCTGCTCCATCGCCCCCAGGTGCTCTTCCTCGATGAGCCCACCCTCGGCCTCGACATCAACGCCCAAGTCCGCGTGCGCGATTTTCTGGCCGCCTACAACCGCCGCTACGGCGCCACCCTGCTCCTCACCAGCCACTACATGGCCGATATCACGGCCCTCTGCCCGCGGGTGCTGCTGATCCACCAAGGCCGGCTCTTTCATGACGGCAGCCTGGA
This sequence comes from Cyanobium sp., assembly GCA_044234195.1. Classification (GTDB taxonomy): domain Bacteria; phylum Cyanobacteriota; class Cyanobacteriia; order PCC-6307; family Cyanobiaceae; genus Cyanobium. Next base: position 6,702 of record JBIIJA010000052.1, read on the forward strand.
GGCCCTCACCAGCCGGCTGGCGCCCTGCCGGGAGGTGCGCCTGGAGCTCGCCGAACCGGTGGCTGCCGAGATCCTGGGGACCTATGGGGAGGTGCAGGTGGCGCAGGGACGGCAGGTGCGGCTGCTGATCCCCAGGGGCCAGCTCACGGGGCAGGTGGCCAGGATCCTGGCCGACCTGGCGGTGGAGGATCTGGAGGTGCGGGATCCCCCCATCGAGGATCTCATCGGCCAGGTGTTCCGCCAGGGGACGGTGGGATGAGGAAGCTGGCTCGCCTGGCTCGGGTGCTCCTGACCACCCAATACGCCCACATGCTGGAGTATCGGGCCGAAATCGCCCTGTGGGCGCTCTCCGGGCTGGTGCCCCTGATGATGATGGCCCTCTGGATTCACCAGGCCGACACGGCTGGTGCGATCGGCGCGGCGGGCAGCGGCGGATCGGGGTTGAACCGGGTGGATCTGGCCCGCTACTTCCTCAGTGCCTTCGTCGTGCGCCAGTTCACCATCGCCTGGGTGGTGTTCTCCTTTGAGGAGGACGCCCTGCAGGGCCGTCTCTCCCCCATGCTCCTGCAGCCCCTCCACCCCCTTTGGCGCTATCTCAGCGCCCACCTGGCGGAGCAGGCCACCCGCTTTCCCTTTGTGCTTGGCCTGATGGGGCTGTTCCTGCTGGTGGTGCCCTGGGCGGCCTGGCTGCCCTCGCCCGGGCGCCTGGCGCTGGTGGTGCTGGCCACGGGGCTGGCCTTCGCGGTGAACTTCTTGACACAGAGCCTGATCGCCGTGCTCTGCTTCTGGAGCGAGCGAGCCAGCGCCCTGGAGCGCCTGCACACCCTGGCCATGCTCTTCCTCTCGGGCTTGATGGCCCCCTTGGAGGTGTTTCCCCCGGCGGTGCGCCAGGTGGCCCAGTGGACGCCCTTCCCCTGGATCATCCACTTCCCCGCCCGCCTGCTGGCGGGGGCCGAGGTGAATGTGGCAGGGGGGTTGGCCGCCCTGCTGGGCTGGATGGCCCTCCTGCTGCCCCTCACGCTCCTGCTCTGGCGGGCCGGGGTGCGCCGCTACGCGGCCATGGGGGCCTGATGGGCCGCTATCTGAAAACGCTCCTGCGCTTCTGGAGCACCGCCCTGGCCAGCCAAACGGAGTATCAGGCCAACCTGCTCTTTGATCTGCTGGCCATCGGCGGCAACCTGGCGGGCAGCCTTTTTGTGATGTCGCTCTTTTTCCAGGGGGGGCGCAGCCTGGGTGGCTGGACCTGGTCCGAAGCGCTGGTGGTGCTGGGGGTGTATTCCATGCTCGATGGCGTGGCGAACACCCTGCTGCGCCCCAACCTGAGCCGCATCGTCACCCATGTGCAGGAAGGCACCCTGGATTTTGTGCTGCTCAAACCAATCGACAGCCAGTTCTGGCTCTCGAGCCGCACCTTTGCCCTGGGGGGCCTGCCGGAGATCCTGAGTGGCCTCGGCCTGATGGTGTGGGCCGCCACCGTGGCCGGGGCCAAGCCCACTCCGGCAGCAGTGGGGGCGGCGGGCCTGCTGCTGCTCGCCAGCCTCACCATCCTCTACAGCCTGTGGTTTTTGCTCGCCACCACCAGCATCTGGTTTGTGAAGACCTGGAACGCCACCGAAGTGCTGCGGGCCACCCTCACCGCCGGCCGTTATCCCATCAGCGCCTACCCGAACACCCTGCGCCTGCTGTTCACCGTGGTGATCCCGGTGGCCTTTCTCACCTCGGTTCCGGCAGAAGCCATCTTGGGCCGGCCCTCACTGGCGTGGCTGCTGGCTGGAGGGGGAATGGCGCTGGGTTTCTTTGCCCTCAGCCGCTGGTTTTGGCAGCGGGCCCTGCGCTCCTACACCTCGGCTTCCAGCTGAGGCCTCACCAGGCGGTGGGAGAGAGGAAGGCTTCCACAGGTTGGGGGCCTGCTAGCCGCTGCTCGTTGAGGGGGTTCAGGGGCCCGGCGAGGAGTTCCGCCGTCTCGATCACTGCCTCTTCCGGCAGGGCAGGGCGATCGGGATCAAAGGCCGTGGGGTGGGTCACGCTGCTGGAGAAGCCGCGGAAGATCACCAGTTCGAAGGGCTGCCCCGTCCCGGTGGCGGCTTTTGCGTCGCTCCCGCTGGAGCCCGCTGCGGAGGGTCCCTCGATAGGCGTCCCCTCCCCATCAACCAGCAACTGACCCCGCAGGCGCAGCACGCGATCGGGACGGCCACGGCTGATCTCCTCGAGGGCGGCCAAAAGGGCCGCCACACTTCTGGCAGCGGGGTTGCTCGGCTCCACGTTGGGGTTGCCACTGGCAGGAGGCTATTCGCCAAAAGAACGGCCTCTCGCGGGCGATTCTCCCCCGCCCTAAAACTCTCCCGCCACCCGCCCCTGGCGCGGCACCCGCAGGAGCAGCCACTGCAGCAGCCCCACCCCATAGGCCACCAACATCACGTAGCCCACAAACGCCGCCACCCCAGGCGTCCAGGTGGCGCCAAAGATGAAGCTCAACACCTGAGCCAACCCCCCATGGAGTCCGGCGGGAGCCTCCAGCCAGACCTGGCAGAGGGGACGCCCCACCGTCCCACGCACACAAGGCAAGGCGGTGGCAGCGAGGGCCGCGCTGGCCAGGCCATAAAACGTGAGGCTCCACCGCCAGAGACGCACCGTGAGGGGGAGGGGACGCCAGGGGGGCATGTCTGCCAGTTCCTCGTTGAGATCCACCCACAGCCAGAGGGCCACCACCATCAGCAGCGGCGCCAGCACCAGCA
>JBIIJA010000118.1:0-6437 GCA_044234195.1 Cyanobium sp.
CATAGCCCGTGGGGCGGGAGTGGGTGAGAAGCAACAGGGCAATGACCATCAGCGAGGCCACCTTCCAGTAGATGCCCAGGAGGCGGAGCAGGGCCTGCTCGCGCTTGAGGGTCGCCCAGCCCAGGAGCACCAGAGGCACCCCGACGGCAAACAGGAGGCCCAAACGGACGTCGAGCCACACCAGGGAGCGGTAGAGCAAATCCGGCACAGCCAAGGGTTCGGTAAGGCGCCATTATCCGTACACCCTGCGGGCGATAGCTTCCGGCCATGGCCCTCCCCTCCTTCCCCTGGCTCTCCTCCCGCCCCCGTGGCGCCTGGTGCCGCAGCGCCCTGGCCCGGGATGTCTCCCTTCAAGGGGCTGTGGACGGGGTGGTGCAGCAGCTGGCCGGCACCGGCCGCGCTGATCTGGCTCTGGTGTTTGCCTACAGCGGCTTCGCCAGCGACCTGCCCCGGCTGTTGCCCCTGCTCAGCCAGAAGGTGCAGGCCACTCACTGGATCGGTTGCTGCGGCGGTGGGGTGGTGGGCACAGGCAAACAGGACGCCCATGAACTGGAGGGGGAGCCGGCCCTGAGCGTGGTGCTTCTCCATCTGCCGGGTGCGGTTCTTCAGCCCTTCGCCCTCGACACCACCACCCTGCCCGATCTGGATGGCCCCCCTGAAGCCTGGCTCGAAGCCCTAGGGCTGCCTGCAGTGCCGTTGAGCCCCGAAACCACACCCGCTTCCATGGTGCTGCTGGTGGATCCCACCTGCGGGGCCATCAACGATTTGATTAGCGGCTTGGATTACGCCCTGCCCCACACCTTCAAGGTGGGAGGCATCGCCGGCCAGCACAGCGCGCCCCACGGGTCGCTTCTCTCCAGCAGCGCAGAAGGGGGCGGCGGCGTTCGCACGGGGGCCGTGGGCTGCTTGATCAGCGGCGGCTGGCGCTTGGATCCCATCGTGGCCCAGGGCTGCAGGCCCATTGGCCCGGTGCTGGAGGTGGAGCAGGCCCAACGCAACATCGTGATCCAAGTGAGCAAGGGGGGGGGCGCCCCCCGCAGCCCCGTGGAAGCCCTCCAGCTGATCCTCAGCGAGCTAAGCCCGGCAGAACGGGAACAGGTGAAGCATTCCCTCTTCCTAGGGGTGGACCGCAGTGAAATGCTGCTCTCTAGCGGCAGCACCCATCCTTCCGCCTTCCTGGTGCGCAATCTCATCGGTGTGGATCCCCGCAACGGCGCCGTGGCCGTAGCCGAGCGCATGCGGGTGGGCCAGAAAGTGCAATTCCAATTGCGGGATGCGGAGGCCTCCCGGCAAGACGCGCGCCAACTGCTTGGACGGCAGGCGATGGAGGGGGGTGAGCCCTTGGCCGCCCTCCTGTTTGCCTGCCTGGGCCGGGGGGAGGGGCTGTATGGCGAAGCCGATGGCGATGTGAAGCTCTGTCGGGAGGTGTTTGCCACCGTGCCGATTGCTGGCCTCTTCTGTAATGGCGAAATCGGACCGGTGGGGGAAGCCACCCATCTCCATGGCTATACCGCCTGCTGGGCCTTTCTGGTTCCCAACGGCTGATGGTGCGTCAGCACGTCAACCCCCTCAGCCGCTTTTATCAACTGCCGCGGCCCCTGCCGCCCCTGGCGGAGCTCTTTGCCGAGCCAGATTTGCCGCTTCATCTGGACATCGGCAGCGCCCGGGGTCGCTTCCTACTGGCCCTGGCTCCCCTGCGGCCGGAGCACAACCACCTGGGCATCGACATCCGAAGGCCGTTGGTGAGCGCCGCCGAAGCGGACCGCCAGGCCGCCCAACTCGCCAACCTGAGCTTTCTCTTCGCCAATGCCGGCGTGAGCCTGCCCGGCTGGCTCGCTGAGCTCCCGCCAGGGCGCCTGGGGTGGGTGACCCTCCAGTTCCCCGATCCCTGGTTCAAAACCCGCCACCACAAGCGGCGGGTGCTGCAACCGGTGCTGCTGCACGCCCTCGCGGGGGCCATGGCCCCCGGCACCCAGCTCTTTTTGCAGAGCGATGTGCGGGCCGTGATCGAGCCCATGGTGGCCCTGGTGGAGGCCAGTGGCTGCTACCACCGTCCTGCCGCCGATCCCCAGCCCTGGCGACCCACCAACCCCCTACCCATCGCCAGCGAACGGGAGCGGCACGTGGAGGCCCAGGGACTGCCAGTGTTTCGCGTGCTCTTCGAACGCAACAGCACCGAGCCACCGCCACTCGACGCACTGGAGGGCATTGGCGAGGCCACAGTCGCCCAGGCCACCCATAATCCTGGCCAAGACGCCAGCAAACCTGAGTGACCGCCGTAGCACCCACCCCCCTCTTGCTGCGCTGGCAGGGGTTGTTGGCCCAGCAACGCAGCGGCTGGCTCGGGGCACACCTCGAACTTGTCGCCGGCGTGGTGCTCTGCGCCCTGATGGCCTGGCTGCCCCAGATCAGCCGTGCCGGCTTGAGCCTGATGATCTTCGCCAGCGGCCTGCTTTGGGTGCTCTGGGCCCTGCGTACTCGGCCCGGAGGGCTCGGGGCGATCAACGGCTGGCTGCTGGCGGTACTGGCGGTAGCCGTGGTGGCCACGGGGTTTTCGCCTGTCCCGGTTGCAGCCTTCAAGGGGTTGATGAAGCTGGTGAGCTACCTGGGGGTCTATGCCTTGATGCGCCAGCTGCTGGCCATCGCACCCCTCTGGTGGGACCGGATCACCGCGGCCCTCCTGGCCGGCTCTCTGCTCACCAGTGTGCTCGGCATCCGCCAGCTCTATGGCGACTCCGGCGCCCTGGCCCGCTGGTCTGACGCCAACTCCGTGGCGCAGGGCACCGTGCGCATCTACAGCAGCCTCGACAACCCCAACCTGCTGGGGGGCTACCTGCTGCCGATTCTGCCCCTGGCCGCCGTTGCCCTGCTGCGCTGGAACGGATGGCCCCAGCGCCTGTTTGCCCTGGGATCCCTCGGGCTGGGAATCGGGGCCCTGGTGCTCACCTATAGCCGGGGGGCCTGGATGGGCATGGTGGCCTCCCTGGCCCTGTTGGCCCTGCTGCTGCTGCTGCGCCACACCCGATCCTGGCCACCACTGTGGCGACGGCTCTTGCCCATCGTGCTGCTCGGAGGCGGGGCGTTGGCGCTGGTGGTGCTGATCACCCAGGTCGAACCCCTGCGGGTGCGGGTGATGAGCCTGGTGGCCGGCCGGGAAGACAGCTCCAACAACTTCCGCATGAACGTGTGGACCTCCGTTCTGCAAATGATCCGTGACCGGCCCTGGATCGGCATCGGCCCTGGCAACACCGCCTTCAATCTCATCTACCCGCTTTATCAACAACCCAAGTTCAACGCCCTCAGCGCCTACTCCATCCCCCTGGAGTGGCTGGTGGAGGCAGGGCTGCCCGGGTTGGTGAGCGGGGCTGGCCTGTTTCTGACGGCCATGCGCACAGGGCTGGGGCAGTGGCGGGCGCAGGGGCCGCTGGTGCTGCCTTCCCTCGCGGCAGTGGCCGCCTTTGTGGGCCTGGCGGTGCAGGGCCTCACCGACACGATCTTCTTCCGGCCTGAAGTGCAGCTCATCGCCCTATTCAGCCTGGCCACCCTGGCGGCCTCCGTGCATGGCGCAGGGGCCACTCTGGTGGACACAAGGCGTCCATGAGCCAGGCCGCCAGCCCACGGCCCCCGGACAGCCCGATGCTGTTGGCGGGGTTCGATGCCGGCCAGACCCACACCACCTGTCGGCTGGCCACCCTGGCTGGAGAGCCCCTCTCGGAAGGGGAAGGCCCTGGGGTGGGGCATTTGGCTTCGGCTGATGGTCCGAAGCGGTTTCAGGACGCCCTGCGGGAGAGCCTGGTGCGGGCCCGGGCCCGCCTGGTGGATCAACGGGCTCCCCAAGGGATCTGGCCTCTCGGGGCTGCGGCGATTGGCGCCAGCGGCATCGAGCACGGCAGTGGGGTGCAGGAGCAGGGGCTGCATCTGGCGGCCACCACCTTGGGGTTGAGCACCGAGCAGCTTGTGGTCACCGGAGATGAGCGCATCGCCCTGGCTGGCGCCTTCCCCCATGGGGAGGGGATCGTGGTGATCAGCGGCACCGGCACGATCGCCCTTGGCCGTAACCGGGCTGGCAGGCACCACCGCTGCGCGGGGTGGGGCTGGCTCTTGGATGGGGCCGGCTCAGCGATGGACATCGGCCGGGACGCCCTGAGCCTGAGCCTGCGGATGGCGGATGGGCGTCACCCCGACGGCCCCCTGCGGCAGGCCTTGTGGCAGGCCCTTGGTCTGGAGCTGGAGCATCCCCAGAGCCCGCAGCAGATCAAAGCCAGGGTGGTGCAGCCAACCTTCGGGCCCGCCGGTTTTGCCGCCCTTGCCCCTGTGGTGGAGCAACAGGCAGCTGCCGGCGATGTCTTGGCCCTTGGCATCCTCCAACGGAATGGCCAGGCTCTGGTGGAGATGGTGGTGGCCGTGGCCACCCGCCTCGAACTCCCGACTCCGGCCGTGTGCACCCTGGGAGGCGCCATCACCCATCTGGGCTGTTTTCGGGAGGCCTTCTTGCAGGCCCTCGGTGGCGCCTTGCCCCAGGCCGTCACCCAGGAACCTGCGGGCGATGGTTGCGCGGGGGCTCTCTCCCTGGCTGCGACCATCTTGAGAGCCAACGCTCGCTCCTGAGGAGGCCCCTGACGTTGAAGGTCAGGCCGCAGCATTCAGCAGACGATCCGCCTCAGCGGCCAACAGGGTGGTCCAATGCTCCACCTGATCCGTTTCTGCGGCTTCCACCATCACCCGCAGCAGGGGCTCGGTGCCGCTGGCCCGCACCAGCACACGCCCCTGGCCAGCCATGGCTGCCTCTGCCCTGGCCACGGCCTCCCGCATCGGCCCGCACTCCTGCCAGGCGGTGCGGCGCAGCCGATCGGGCACCGTCACGTTGACCAGCTTCTGGGGGTAGGGGCGGAAGCTCTGATCCATCCAATCCGCGAGGGTCTGGCCCCGGCCATGCACCAGGGTGGCCACCTGCAACGCCGTGAGCAGGCCATCTCCACTCATCCCGTGGTGGGCCGACAAAATGTGGCCGCTTTGCTCGCCGCCCAAGCCAGCGCCGAACTGCTCCATCGCCGCATGCACGTATTGATCCCCAACCGGCGTGCGCTCCAGCAGGCCGCCAGCCTGCTGCCAAGCCCGCTCAAAGCCCAGGTTGGACATCACGGTGGCCACAATCCGATTGGCAGGCAGCAGGGCTGACTGGCGGAGGGCAGAACCCCAGAGGTAGAGGATCTGATCCCCATCCACCACCCGGCCGCGGCCGTCCACGGCGAGCATGCGATCCGCATCCCCATCAAAGGCAAAGCCCATCTGCGCCCCTTCAGCGATTACCGCTTCGCGCAGGGGCTCCAGATGGGTGCTACCGCATCCCTGATTGATGCGGCCGCCATCCGGCTGGCCATGAAGCACCACCAGCTCGGCCCCCAGATCGCGAAACACCGCTTCCCCGCAGGCGGTAGCCGAACCCCAGCAGAGATCGAGCACCACCTTGCAACCCTCCAGCCGCTGGCCCCCCACGCTGTCCAACAGCGCGCGCCGGTAGTCGGCCATCAGATCACTGCGTTGGTGCACTGTGCCCGTGCCGGGGAGCTCTCCGTGAAGATCGGGGGCCTCTCCCCGCAGGCCCATTTCAATGGCCAGCTGTTGCTCCCGGGCCAGTTTGGCGCCACTGGGACCAAAAACCTTGATGCCATTGTCGTGGGGTGGGTTGTGGCTGGCAGACACCATCAACCCCCCGGCGGTCCCCAAACGCTGAATGGTGCCTGGAACCGCCGGGGTGGGACACAGGCCCAACTGCCAAACCTCTCGGCCGGCTGCTGCCAACCCGGCAGTGAGGGCCGCCACCAGCATGGGACCGCTGGAGCGGGAATCCGAGCCGATCACCACGGGCCCCTCCGCTGGGAGCACCAGCCCCGTCCAGTAGCCCACCTGCAGGGCCAGAGCAGGGGTGATCGCGCTGCCCACCCGGCCACGGATGCCATCGGTGCCGAAGGCCACTCTTTCCCCCAAGGGGGCCCCAAGGGGGTGCACTGGGGCTGGGGCCATGGAGACAGGTCAGGGAGTGACGGCCCAGGCTAAGCGGGATCGCCGAAGCTCACCAGAGCTGGGGGGCCGTGAAGGGGCCCAGCCAACAGGACCCAACAGAGACCGGGCTCAACTCCAGCGACTGGGCCACCAGAGCCAGCGCAGAAGCTCCACCACCGCCCAGAGCAGCAACAGCCCCACCAGCGCGCCAGGCAGCCATTGGAAGGGGGGCCAGGGCCTGAGGAGCCAAACCCCGCTGGCCAGCGCCGCCACGGCCAGGGCGCGGCGGCGCCCTCGAGCACCCGGCAGATGGCCCAACAGCGGCGGGGCTGGCGGCAGGAAACGGCGCAGCCCAGGCATGGGCTAAGGCGTGCAGGGGATCTGGTCAGAATGCCATTCTTTGCTCCCGATCCTTGACCCGTCTCTCCCTGTTG
>JBIIJA010000222.1:0-4445 GCA_044234195.1 Cyanobium sp.
CCCCCAGGCCAGCGGCCAGGGCGGCGGCCTGCTCCTGATGGGCGTCCCAGCCGCTCAGCAAGGTTACCGGCGCCCCCAACCCCGCCAGAAGATGCAACTGTCGCTCCAGCCAGGTGCCTCCTTCGGGGTGGCTCAGCAGGGCCTTGTCGCGCCCCATGCGCCGGCTGGCGCCGCCGCTGAGGAGGCAGCAGCGGAGAGGGGCAAGGGGGGGGTGGCTGGGGCGGACTGGCACGGTTTCCCCTCGCGACCTGGGTGCCGCCATCCTCACCGGCGCCTGAAGCGGCCGGGCTCAGGCGCTCACCCGGCGTGCCACCCCATGCTTCTCACCGCCTCAAACGCAACTGGCCACCGAGGGGTGCCACCATGGAAGCCGTTTTCAACACCACCGCCATGGGCCGCGCCCGTGATCCCTTCCGCATCCCCCGGGCCGGCATTGAGATGGCCCCGGCGGCGGGGCTGGCTGCCCTCGATGTGAACTTCAACGGCGGCCACTACAGCCACGGGGAATTCCTGGCGGAATCCACCCTGGGCGGCATGGCGGTGTATGCCTGCTACCAGGCCCTGCTCTCGGCCCTGCGCACCGAGGCCCTGCGCCGCCAGGGCGATATCAGCCGGGCGGTGCAGGTGCAGATGATCGCCTCCACGGTGTGGGAATCGGTGAAGCACGGCGCCGCGGTGAGCATGATTTTGGCGGTGGTGCTGCTGGTGTGCCCCTGGCTGAGCCTGCCCCTGTCGGTGTTGGGCCTGGTGGGGATGGGCAAGGCGTCACTGGATCTGTTCCACGCCTTCTGGGATGCCCTCGATGAGCTGCAGCGGGCCGAGCTGCTGGCGGCCGCCATGGAGGCGGGCGTGAATCTGCGGAGTTATCTGCGGGGGGGCGAAGCCTGGGCTTGAGGGGCTGGGGTTGATCTAAGGCGTTGCTGCCGCGAATGGATTGAGCAACCGCACTCCTGTGGCGCTCACATCCGTTGTGTTGCGCGTCACGAGGGTGAGATCGTGGAGGAGGGCGATGGCGGCGATTTGTTTGTCGATGGCGTTCTCCGGATGGGGAACCCGCAGGCGGCCCCAAATCTGGGCCGCATCGGCATCGAAGGGCAGCACCCGATCCCCATAGTCTTGCAAGAGCATCGAAAGCCAGCTCCCCAGCTGCCGGGCTTGGTCGAGATCGCCACGGTGACGGATCAGATCGACACCTCGGCGCAGCTCGCCAAGGCTGATCACCGAGAGAAACAAGGGGACGTCGTTCGTCATGGCGTCTTGAAAAAAGCGCCGCACCCCGTGGTGGGAGCGCTGCCCTTTGCGGGCCTCACTGATCACATTGGTGTCAATTAAAAACATCGGGCGCAGGGGCTTCCGCAGCGGTCTGCTTGGGTTGACGAGCAAAGTCGTCATCGCGGCCCACATCCGGCATGGCGGCCAACACTTCCGCCAAGCTGCGGCGCGGCGGCGCGAGCAAGGCCGCTTTCAAGATGGCGCGATGCTCGGCTTCCGCGCTACGGCCATGGGCGCCAGCACGCTTCTTGAGAGCCTGAACGATGGCTTCATCGACGCCACGCACCAACAAATCGGCCATGACCCCTCTCGCGCTGATAGCAATGATAGCGCTTGAACCCCCCGCCACCCCCTCCTGTCAGCTCTTGAGTATTAATACCCACCAGCAAGGCGAAAGGGTGCTTGATTGGCCGCCATCAATGGATCCGCCCCATTCCTGCCATGACCCTCCAACCCGGCGCCCTGGTGCAGCTGGCCAACCGGCCCGGCCGCACCTACCAGGTGGTGAACCTGGATGAATTCAGCGACTGCCTCTGGGTGCGCAGCTGGCCCCTCTCGGCCGAGCGCAACCCCACCTTCTCGGTCTCCACCGCCCAGGTGGTGCCCGGGCTGGCCTCAGCGGCCTGAGCCCCATCAACCCCCCAGGCCGGGCGCGCGCTCGGCTTCACTGGCGGAAGGCAGCACCGCATCTCCCTTCCATGATCGATCTGGCCACCTATCGCCCGAAGGGAGACAAGCGCAACACCCCCTTCTTTGAAGAGCATCTGCCCCGCGTTTACGAGCGGCGGGCCCGCAGCGGCCTCGATCAGCTGGTGGGCCCCATGGCCGCGGTGGTGATCCAAGTGGATCACGGCCATGCCGTGCCCTATCTGGCGGAGCTGACGCTGATGGGCCCCTACCGCTATCAGGAATGCTGGCTGATGGAGACCCATCGGGTGTATCTACTGGCGGCCGATCCGGCCTGGCCCCGCCTGATCGTTCTCGAACCCCTCACGGCCACCTTTGAAGACGAGGTGACCCGCTGGAATGCCATGTATCCCCTCTCAGCCGAGAGCCCCAACGCCCGCTACATCGGCGAGATTTATGCATGCGCCTCCACTGCCCAGGTGCGCGAGGTGTTGGAGGCACAAAACATCCGCTTTGTCTACCCCGAAGAGACGGCCAATCCCTTCTACGCCCAGCCCAACCTCACGTTCACCTTCCTCTCCGACTACACCTACAACCGGGTGGGCTATGTGGATGTGCCCCTCGTTTCGCTGGCGGAGCTGGATTTGGGCGATCGGGTGCTGCTGGATGACGACACGGAGCGGCCGATCCTGGAGGCCCTCGAACGCCACCACGAGCTGGAGCTGGAGGGCAAGATCCTGGGGCTGGATCACATGGCCACCCGGGTGCTGGCGGGGGAGCGGGAAGACGCGATCTTGGAATATCTGACGATGGTGCCCTACTACTTCTGGGGGGCCTACAACATTCAGGAGATGAATTCCTCCACCAACGTCACCCGCTGCCCTGCCGTCACCGATGAAAAGCACTCACCCGCGCGGGTGTTCACCGCCAACAACACCCCCTCCTATCTCAATTCCCTAGTGAATCTGCCGATGCCCACGGAGGAATTTGTGCGCAACTTCGGCCGCCGCATGCACCACATGGCCTATGAGGTGGCCGATGGCGAGGTGGCTGGCGAAAAGCATGTGGATGTGGTGGTGCGCCGGCTGCAGGAGCAGGGGGTGCCGTTCCTCGCCCAAGTGGTGGGCGAATGCACCGACCAGCCCAATCTCAAGCAAATCTTCTCCAAGAGCTCCCCCCACTCCCGCCTGATCACCGAATACGTGCAGCGCTGCCTGGGCTACGACGGCTTCTTCACCCGCGACAACGTGGCAGCGCTCACGGAGGCGGCGGGGCATCAGGAGAGGTATGCCCATGGGCATGTCTTTGATTAAGGCAAGTTGGGTGCGGAGCCAGAGCGATCAGCACGAAGAGGGAAATGAGTTTTGTATCACCTCAAACGGTGTTAGACGGACCCGTATAAGACTCCTGGATCGCATGGAGGCCTTCAGAAGGCCATGGCCACGACAAGATTCTGGTCATATACCCAGCTGTCCTTCCCGGTTTTATGCGGCCAAAAAAGCCAAAAGGGGGGTTTTATGCGGATCCGTCCAATCAGCGTTCGGAGCCATCTACAAAGGTGAGTGCTCGCAACATACCGAGCGAGGCAAAGGTCTAAATCCTGGATTTAAGTCAATATCAGTTCATGTATTTATGCAACTACGTGTTGCCTGGTATCGGAAAAACTTTATAAGCTTGAGAAGTAGCAGGGTAAGCACTTCTTATGGAATCTGTCCTTGACATTGAAAACAATCGTCATATTCAATGCTTTGTTATTATCCCTTTTGACAAAGAATTCCAATCAGTTTGGGATGCGATTCAGGAAGTTGCTGCCAATTTAGCCAGTGAAGGAAAAGATGTGGGTGTTCATCGTGCATCAGAGAACAAGAAAGCGGATTTCCTTACTCACAACGTCTTCACGAATATCGATGATTGCGATATTGCGATCATTGATACAACAGGGCAAAACAAGAATGTTATTTTTGAATTTGGGTATGCTATCGCCAAAAATAAGTATATCATTCCTATCACTCAGGATGACATTTCTGAGATGGCTGGCGACTACAGGGGTTATATTTACCTTAAGTACGACAAAACCAACTTACCAATGTTCAAGCTTCAATTGAGACAGAGGATCATTGAAGAACGAAGGGATATTGCAAAGGATATCAAGAACTTGGAATTATCCAAAAAAGTTGTCGCTGAACAAGATCATTTTCCAGTTGACTGCATCCGTAACAGACGGTACGCAAATCTAAATGATGCTTTTGAAAATGCAAAAAGTGATATAAAAGTTATTCAAACTAATATGACTACCGTTGTAAGTTCTTACATGGAGTCTATGCTTAAAGCCCTTGAAAAACAACCATACTTGGAGCTTAACTTTTTAGCTCTTGACCCCGAAAGTTATTTTGCAGCAGTTAGGGCTGAGCAGATTGGAAAAGATGTTTCGGAATTCAGGGACGAGCTTCATTCCGCCTTGTACGCTTTACACAAGACCTTCAGAGCTTTTCCTAATGTAGAAATCCGGACATATGATGACTTTCCAACGCAAATCTGCTTTATAG
>JBIIJA010000223.1:0-4442 GCA_044234195.1 Cyanobium sp.
AAGTGGCCTCATGCGCGACATTGCTGACAGCATGTGTAGCATCGTCAACTCCTCTCTTGACGGTTTTTCCGAGTCTGTCAAAGGATCTTCCAATCTCGTCAAAGGGTCGTCTGGACATGACTTGATCCTTGATGTGGGGAACGTCAACACTTTCATTGTCCTGATCGGCCCCCATCGTTTCGCTCCACCCATCCAAATCCCCCCCTTAAGGGGGGGATTTGGATGGGTGATGCCCCCAGGAGCGGGGCTTAGGCTTCTGGTTGATGAGGATGCTGCAGCGCATAGCCATAACATGTTGTGACGCTGTGATTGGCTGGGATGGAGCCATATTGGGCTGTGAAATCAATCGGCGTACCCACATGGTTGTAAATGGGTAGATCCAGCGCCAATACCGAGGCTGGAACGGTGGGCACGATGTCGCAAGTGTTGACAAGTCGGAAGGTCGGTACACCACAACTGTTATAGGCTGCCGCAAAGGATTGATCTCCTGTTCGGGGGCTGGCAAAATTACAGTGAATCATCTCAAAATCCTCTGGTCGGGCGAGGTTGTTATAGATATCTGGCACCGCCAGGGTGGAAAGAGCAGATCCAAGACTGTGGCCGGAGATTAATAGCCTTTTCACGGATGTAAGGCCGGATAACGCATCGAGAATATCCGCGCTCATCGAGGAATAAACACTAGTAAAGCCTTGGTTCGTTTTCCCAAAGCCTTGTGCAAACGTGTAATCTATTTGATCAAACTTGAGATTTTCCACCCAGTCTGCATCGGAATCTGTTCCTCGGAAAACAAGATAAGCAGTTCCATTACTACCGGTGGCAATGAAAGCGTAGGGTTCGTGTTCATGAAAAAAGTAAAGCAGTCGGTCTGTTCCCCAAAGAGGTTTGCTGTAATTTAGATTGGGGCCTTTGGGTATCCATTCGAATTTGTCTGGTCTGGGTTTATCTTGTTCCTTCCATTGGCTCTGCATGTCATAAGCCGTACTGACAAGTTCTGAGAGCAGAGACGCTTCCCTGAGATCAAAGCCCTCGGGGAAATACATTGGGCAACTCGACATGCCGGGTCTCAGATTTGGGTGCATCAGATGTTATTCAATCGACTTGATGAAAGCCAGATTTCGAAACACTTTGCACGAAACACAAGTGTGAAGCTCGCCCCCTGTCGCGATCAACCGGGAATCAGGGCTTCACCAACACATCCAGCAGGAATGTACGGCCTGAGGATACAGCCGCCAGTGCACGCTGAAGTGCTGGAACCAGATCTTCCAGCCGGCGCACACGCTCTCCAGCTCCGCCGTAAGCCTCGACAACCTTGCCATAGTCGGGTGTGGGCGCGATGACGTCGCCGACGAAGTTGTGCTCGCGCACCGCGAGACTCTCTGGGTAGTAGCGCAGAAGGTTCCAGGTTTGTGAGGCGTACTGTTCGTTGTTGCAAAGCACGATCAACAGGGGCAGGCCATACTCCTTGGAAAATCCGAGGGCGGCGGGCACGGGGTTGTAATGCCAGGCGCCGTCTCCGATGATGGCGACGACGGTTTTCTGCGGCTGGGCCAGTTTGGCCCCCAGGGCGATGCCCAGACCCATGCCGAGCCCGCCACCCCAACCGCGCAACTGGGTGAATGGCTTGCTCTTGTAGAGAAACTGGATCAGCTGCGGCATCTGGGCGACAATTTCATCGACGCAGATGGCGTCCTCAGGCAGGGCGTCGTGCAGGGCACGGAAGAGGTCGGCTGCAGGCACAAAATCAACGGCCTTAGCCCGTGCCTGATCAGCCTTCTCCTGGCCCTGGGCACGAAAGGCAGCGCTGTGATCCATCCACTGGGCAACCTTGGCGGGTTGGGGCGTGGTGCGGCCTGCGAGCCTGCTGGCGAGGGCCTGCAGGTTGGGGGCGAGGCTTCCGGCAACGGCGTGGGTGGTGGCATACCCCCAATAGGCAGCCATGGGCCTGAATGGATCTTCCTCCATTTGGATCACCGCGCAGCCGGATCTCAGAGCCTGCTGGGGTGGATGCCAGGGGGCGTTGCAGCCCACCAGCAGGATGGCGTCGGCGTCCCCCAGAACGGCTTCGACAGGACCGGCGCCATAGAGCGGATGGGACCGGGGAAAGTTGTGATAGGCGGGCATCATGAACTCAAAAACTGGGGCCGACAAGGCTTCGGCGATGGCGACCAATGCCGAGCGTTCCTCCTCCGTGCGACCGCCATGTTCGCTGATGATCAAGGGGTTTTCAGCCCCAATCAGGATCCTGGCGACCTCCTCGATCTGCGCGGGGGTTGCGACCAAGGGCGCCGGCGCAACCCAGGTGGGGATCTCGGGGTGGCCTGTGCCCATCAGCAGATCCACCGGGATCTCCAAGAGGGTCGGTCCGAGCGGGATCGACTGGGCGATGAAACAGGCACGTCGAAGCTCGTGGACCATCTCCGACGGTGTGCGCGCGCGCTTCGTCCACTTGACAACCACCTCCGCGTTTCGAGCCGGACCCACCAGGTCGACCAGCAGGGACGGCCACTCAGGCCCGGGATCGGCTGTGGGATCCTCTCCGTAGCTCAGGGTGTCGGGGGAGAGGATCGTCATGGGAATGCGTTCCTGCAACGCGGTGTGCAACCCCATCGCTCCATTCTGAACGCCGAGAGAACTGGGCAAAAAGACGACCTGACTTCGACCGGTGGCTTTGTAATACCCCGAGGCGAGGCTCACCGCCAAGAGTTCGTGGCGGCAGCGGAAGTAGCGCGGGCCCGTTCCCTCCCCCCGGCGGGCCAGGGCCTCCCAGAGCGGCGCCATGACGGCGATCGGGGAAGCGAACAGACAGTCCACACCCTGGGCTGCCAACTGGTTGAGCAGGACATCGGCGCCGTTGACTGCTGGAACCGTCATGAGGATCGTCCAGGCCAGTGCAGACCAATGGGGAGGGAGCAGACGTTATCTCAGGTGACTGGAGCCTCCATTGGAACGGATGATTTCCCCCCCTTAAGGGGGGATGTAGCCCGGTTTTGGAGCCACCTTTCGGCATCGGCCGTGAGCCGACACCCTTAGAGGAGGGGACGAACGCCGGCGCCGAGGCCGGAGGCCTCCAGCCAGCGGGCGATGGGTTCCGGAAGGGCGCAACGGCGCCGCTCGGCGACGGTGATGGCGAGATGGCGGGTGAGGCCCCGCGCCACCGGCTCGCCAGCGCTGGCAAAGCGGTAGCTCACTTCAAAGGCGTTCGGATCCAGCCGCACCGGGCTGAGGGCAATGGCCAGGGGGTCGCCCACGCGCAGGGGGCGAAGGAAATCGGCGCTGCAATGCACGATCGGCAGGGCCACGGCTAGGGGAGGCTCCACCCCCGGGCAAGGAAACACTTGGGCTGCTGGGATGCCGAAGCGCTCCAGGCTCTCCTCGTAGGCCTCATGGCACCAGCGCAGCAACTGGTGGAAGTGCATGACTCCAGCGGCATCGGTATCCCCAAAGCGCACGGTGCGGCAAAGCAGCAGCCAGTCGTTGGGGTGCATCAGGGCGCCGCCGGTGGGCCCAATCCTGGCTTGGCCTGGAGGGGCGGAGCTTCAGCAGGCTCCGCCTTGCTGTCGTTCGGCCCACCATCGTCGCCTTCCAGCAGCCGGGTCCAGGTGCCCTCGGCGAGGGAGCCGTTGAGCGTCATCCGGGGATCTGGCATGGCCAGCCGCCGAGTGTCGATGGCGCTGATCAACTGCGCCACTCCCGCAGGGGTGTTGAGTGGCTGCGAGCCAGGATTGGAAGCGAGGCCTTTTTCCAACCGCTGATTGGCCAGGCTGCTCCCGAAGCGCTGCAGCAGGGCGTACTGCCCGCGATAGATCTGCTGGGCCTTGGCGCTGTTGGCCTGCTGCTGGCCCAACTGCAGGAGATTGACGGTCATCCCCAGGATGCCAGCAGAGGCAAACAACACCGTGCGCTGGGTGAGGTTGATGTTTTGGACCCCTCGCGGAGCTAGAAGCACCACGCAGATCACCACCCCCGTGGCGCTTGTGGTGGCGAGGGTGAGAAGGGAGACCCCTTGACTGAAGTAGTAAATGTTCAGGCGACAGATGCTGTCGAGACTATGCATCAACTCGTAGAGCTGTTCCCCAAGCCTGATCCGCTGGCCAGAGGAGGCTGCGGGCAGGGTTTGGATCAGCTGCTCCCCCTGGCGATACTGGCGCATCAGCAGGTTCTCACCGCTTCCCCGTCGAGGGGGCGATCCCATCGAGTCGGGAAGCCTCAGGCAGATCTCGCCCCGGTTGCTCATCAAGATGCTCATCGCCCACGTCCCGCCGAAGATCAGCAGGCTGGTGATCAAGATCCCGCCCGTGAGCACGGCTTGCCCGTAGGGGCTCAGGCGGCGCCTGGGGCTGCCATCGGTTGACGAGGAATCCAGTGGCTCCGTTGGGTCGTCCTCGGTGAGGGATGGAAACCAATGGAGAAAGGCGCGAGCCTTTGCGGCCTCTGCGGCTGGT
>JBIIJA010000224.1:0-4435 GCA_044234195.1 Cyanobium sp.
ACCGCTGCTCGTGTCTTCACCCTCACCGACGGCCCAGCAACAGGGGTCGAAAGATTAGGCGATGTTTCGGCAAAAAGACGCAAGGCCACGGCGCCCTCAGCAGAGGTTGTAAGTTTTTCTCAATGGGATGACTTCGATGACACGTCAAACCTGCACGTCACTCCTTTTCAGCGGAGCTGTGCTCCTGTTGATCGCCGCCCCTGGTCGAGCCCTGGCGAGCGAATCACCTTGCCGCCCCAGCAGCAGCACCCCTTGCCCTGAGGAAACAGTTCCTGCGCCCTGCAGCCCCGAAGATCTTCCCTGCCTGGGCTGATGGCGGCAAGGGAGTTTTTCATCAGGCTGGCTGGCGAGTGAGGCCAGCCCTGGCTCCTGTTGTGCACCACAACCACAGGGTATCCTCAAATCCCTCGCTCCCCCTCCGACGGTGGATGCCACCGGGGCTTTGCAGCGCTGATGAACGATTTCCTGAGTTTTCAGGGCCCGCCCTTGAGCTCTAAGGAAGCCCGCCCTTGAGCTCTAAGGAAGCCGTTCCGGAGTTCTTTGCCAACCTCGTAGCTGGCTGGAAGAAGCTGGCTGGGGGCTGTTGAAGCTGGCCGTGGGCTGATGAAGCTGGCCGTGGGCTGATGAAGCCGAAGAGGGTGCGGGATCCTTCATAATTCTTCATGACCTCTGTGGCGGGCTGGCTCCCGTATCCCTCCATGTCCCTCGCCACCGATGCAGACCGCACCAGCCCTTCCCCCCAGATGGTGGCGCGGTCGGCCTACGACCGCTCCGACTGGGCCAGCGCCTTCCGAAACGTCACCCTGGAGCTGACGGACGAGCCCCTAACCACCCGGAGTGGCGCCATCCCGGCTGAGCTGCAGGGCACCCTCTACCGCAATGGGCCCGGCCGGCTGGAGCGGGGGGGGCACTGGGTGCACCACCCCTTCGATGGCGATGGGATGGTGACAGCCGTGAATTTCGGAGCCAAGGGCGTCACCCTGAGCAACCGTTTTGTGCGCACCGAGGGTTGGCTCGCCGAAGAAAAAGCGGGCAAACCCCTTTACCGAGGAGTCTTCGGCACCCAAAAACCCGGAGGCTTCCTGGCCAACCTGTTGGATGTGCGCCTCAAAAACATCGCCAACACCCATGTGGTGCGCCTGGGCGATCAATTGTTGGCCCTGTGGGAAGCCAGTTCCCCGCATGCTCTCGATCCCCACACCCTGGAGACCAAAGGCCTCAGCCTCCTGAATGGCGTGCTCAAGCCGGGCGAGGCCTTCAGCGCCCATCCCCGCTTCGATCCGGGGCACCACGGCAGTGAGCGGATGGTGACCTTCGGCGTCAAGAGCGGCCCCAGGAGCACCATCCGTCTGATGGAGTTCGCCAGTGCGGAGGGCCCCGGCGGAGAGCCTCCCGGCACCCTGCTCAGTGAGCGCTCCGACAGCTTCAACGGCTTTGCCTTCCTCCACGATTTCGCCATCACGCCCAACTGGGCGGTGTTCCTGCAGAACGCCATCGCGTTTAACCCTCTGCCCTTTGCCCTGGGCTTCAAGGGAGCGGCCCAGTGCCTGGCCTCCAAGCCCGGGAGCCAAGGTCAGTTCTGGCTGGTTCCCAGGGATTCGGGCGCCTTCGCCGGCCAACCGCCGCGCATCGTGCCTGCGCCAGAGGGCTTTGTCTTTCACCACCTCAATGCCTGGGAGGAGGGCCAGACCGTGGTGGTGGAGAGCATCTACTACGCCGATTTCCCCTCCATCGGCCCCGACACGGACTTCCGCCGTGTGGATTTCGACCTCATCCCCGAGGGGTTGCTGGAGCGTTGCACCATCGACTTGGCCAGCGGCACGGCAAGCAGCGAGCGGCTGAGCGAGCGCTGCTGCGAATTCGCCATGGTGAATCCACGCCGGGAGGGCCTCCACAGCCACTACGCCTGGATGGCGGTGGCCGAACGGGAGACCGGAAACGATCCCCTTCAGGCCATCAAAAAGCTCGATCTGAGCAGCGGGGAGCGCCGGGTGTGGAGCGCCGCGCCCCGCGGCTTTGTCAGCGAACCTCTCATGGTGCCCAGGCCTGGTGGCACGGACGAAGACGACGGCTGGGTGCTCACGGTGGTGTGGAATGGGGCGCGCTCCTCCAGTGATCTGGTGATCCTGGATGCCGTCACCATGGACGAGGTGGCAGTGCTGGAGCTTCCCCTAGCCCTGCCCCACGGATTGCATGGCAGCTGGGTGGCCGCCTAGCTCCCCCACCACCACCCACCATGGCTTGGTTTATCAAGCGGGAAACGTTTGTTTGGCCTCGGGAGGAACTCCGGCCCCATTTGCAGGCCCATCGGCAGTGGGTGCTGTCGCTGCAGGAGCAAGGTCATCACTTGAGCAGTGGCTACCTCGTGGATGATCGCGATCAGCCTGGAGGAGGGGGTTTTCTTGTGCTGGAGGCGAAGGATTACGCCGATGCCCATGCGCTTGTAAACACCGACCCGATGGTGTGCAGTGGAGGAGTGGCTTGGGAGCTGCACCGCTGGGTCCCCGTGGTGGGAGACCTGGCGGTGCAAGACGGGGACTGATTTCAGACAGCTTGGAAGCGGGACTGGCTGATCACAACATTTCCCACCTGCTGCCCCATGAAGAAGGAATCCTCACAGGCCTCCCGAATGTGCACTCCCCCGTAAATCCGACTCATGGCGTCCTCCCAGCCAGCCTGATAAAAGCTGTTGCGGGTGATGCCATTGGCATCCACAAAGCCATTGAAGGAGCGCCTGTTGGTCAAATTCCGCGGATCATAGGGAAGGTCTTGGGAGTAGGCATCAAAGGGCCTGTTGTCACCAAAGTATTTCGTCATCACGGAGGCGAACACTCCCCCCATGGCGGAGTGGCCAGAGAGGTAGTCGGGGAACGGAGGCGACTGCACGCCATTGATTTCAGAGAGGAGAGACTTCCACTCTGAATCGATCACAGCTGCAGGCGCCACGGGGTTGCCATTCGCGTCAACCTGCTGGCCGGTGATCAGATCGGAAGGCCGTGGCTGCAGCTCGGTGTATTTCGCTTTCCACGCCACCAACACCGCATCGGCAAGGGCCACATTCAGCGCAGCGAAGAGGGCCGCATTGCGTTCGATGGTCAATCCCCCGCTTTTCAAGGAGAGATCGATGGCGATTTGAATGAGTTGGCCATAGGGCCTGTAGGTGTCTGGCCGGTCGTAGGCCCAAAACTTGGCCATGTGGGTCTGATCAGCCGTGCGTAGCACCGTGGTGGTTGCGGTGTTGGCGAGGGCTCCATAGCTGCGCACCTCCTGCAGTTGCTCAAGGTATTTGGCGTAATTGACATCGGGTCTGGCCTCTAGGCCGCCCACAGGCATGAACTCCAGCACATTGGAGATGGCGAAGGGTGTCACATTTCCCCACTGGGAGCCGAGGGCCACCCCGGCGGTGGGCCCGCTCTCTTGGGGCCTCCAGACATACCCATCCGCCCGAACAGGAGCCATGTATGGGGTGTTATCAGCGGATCCATCGGCGGCACGGTCGGTGATCACCCGATCCGCGATCTGCCGACCAAAGTTCAAGCCAGCGGTGATGGCAGCGTCCGTGAGCGCGCCAGCCTTGGCCAAGCTGGAAGCGGTTTGGCTTTGGATGAAATCAGACTGGCCAGGCAAGAGCTGGCTGAGGATGCGGCTGGCGGCACCAATCACCGCGGCTTGGATGGAGGCACCGCTCGGAGCGTTCAGGTCGAATCGATAGGGGGTTTGGGTCGCGTTAAAGCCACAAACGGTATCGTAAATCGCTGTACTGAGCATGGCCATCAGGCGGGTGCCGGTCGTCGGCCCCACCCCACGCCCTTGCTGCCCTTCACACATCACGGCCGTGAGGGCATTGGAGATCCACTCGAGCACCACGTTTGAGCCGCGAGCGGAGCCACGCACCATGTCGTGATTATTGAGCTCATTTGCTTCCGCAAATCGATTATCGGAATCAATTCGACCCATGAAAGCAAAAGACCCTCTAGCCATGGCAGAAGGCCTCATACTAAAGCTCGTAGTGAAAATTATTACGGATGTATTAGAATAAAAATTAAGCATGCGGTCAGTGCGCTTCAGATCAGCCGAATCCAGCAAATTGTCGCCCGTGATAAAGATTTCCAACCGCACCGACTGAGCAAGAGAAAGATCACCCGTCCTCTCAATCCAGGCCGTAACCGCAACAAATTCCGAGTTGAGATTGTTAGCGGATGGAGGCTGGAAAAACATCCGGATGGAAAAATCTGTGCCCGTCGACATGATGCAATCGCGCAAGTATATCTGTTTTACACCAATTCCTGCAAGTCCGCAAGACAATATCAGCTAATACCACCTTTTTGCGATCGCGAGGTAACCATAAACACATAAGACTTGACAAGATCCTCCGGATTGCCAGCCAAAACCTAGCCCTGCCGACCTATAGGCACACCAGGAGATTTACCATAAG
>JBIIJA010000226.1:0-4431 GCA_044234195.1 Cyanobium sp.
CGCCCTTAGGAACACCATGCGCCTGTTTAAAGTCACTGCTTGCATTCCTTCCCCCGAGAAGGCTCGCACCCAAAGGGAAATTCAGAACACCTACTTCACCAAGTGGGTGCCCTATGAGAGCTGGTTTGCCGAGCAGCAGCGCATCATGTAGCTGGGCGGCAAGATTCTGAAGGTTGAGCTGGCCACTGGCCGCCGCCAACAAAATTGCGGAAACTGAGCCCTGATGCTCCTCCTCAAGCCCAGCTTCGGCTGGGCTTTTTTTGTGGTCGCTGACCCAGGGGGACTCGACAAAGCCCCCCTGCTCAGGGCTCAATAGGTCTCTTGCGTCGCGCAGCCCCGCTCGCCGCAACCTTCATCCCTCCCATGGATTCCCTCCCCCAGTCCCGCAAGGCCTCCCAAAGCCTGCTTCCCATGCCGTGGGACAGCTGGCCAGCTGAAGCCCGGTTGATGGTGGGGTTGGTGTTGCTTTGGACCCTGCTCGGATTGATGGTGCTCACCTCCGCCAGCTGGTGGGTGGCGGAGCGGGAGATGGGGGATGCGGCTTACTACATCAAGCGCCAGGGGCTCTGGCTACTGGCCAGTTGGGCCCTGTTTTGGCTGGGCATTCGCACCAGCCTGCGGCGTTGGTTGCACCTGGCACCCACCGCCCTGCTCATCGGCGCTCTGCTGGTGGCCGCCACCTTGGTGGTGGGAAGCACCGTGAATGGTGCGAGCCGCTGGCTGGTGTTAGGGCCCATCCAGATCCAGCCCACGGAACTGGTGAAACCCTTTGTGGTGTTGCAAGGGGCCGTGCTCTTCTCCCACTGGCGCCGCATCGGGGCCGATCAGAAGCTGCTGTGGCTCTCGGTGTTTGCCGTGCTCATCCTGCTGATCCTCAAACAGCCCAACCTCAGCACCGCCGCCCTCACCGGCTTGCTCCTTTGGCTGATGGCCCTGGCTGGGGGGTTGCCCATGCTGCAGCTGCTTGGAGCCGCGGGCGGAGGGTTGCTCGTGGGGGCCAGCAGCATCCTGATCAACCAATACCAAAGGGATCGGGTGACCTCCTTTCTCGATCCCTGGAAAGACGACCAAGGATCCGGCTATCAATTGATCCAGAGTCTGCTAGCGATCGGCTCAGGTGGGTTACTGGGCCAAGGTTTTGGTCTCTCCACCCAAAAACTTCAATACCTGCCGATTCAAACCACCGACTTCATCTTCGCGGTGTTTGCCGAGGAATTCGGCTTCGTGGGGTGCCTGATGTTTCTGCTGTTTCTGGTGCTGTTTGCCTTTGTTGGCCTGCGCATCGCCCTCTCCAGCACCAGCAACCAACACCGTCTGGTGGCCATTGGCTGCACCATCCTGCTGGTAGGCCAATCGATTCTCAACATTGCCGTGGCCAGCGGCGCCATGCCCACCACCGGCCTGCCCCTGCCCATGGTGAGCTACGGCGGTAACTCCCTGCTGAGCAGCCTGCTCGTGGCGGGGTTGCTGGTGCGCTGCTCCCTGGAAACCACGGGGATGGAATCCGCCCGTCCCCGCCGCCGGCGGCCGCCTGAAGCCCCGATAGGCTGACGCTTCTGCGACGATCCCTCAGCCGATGACCAGCCTCGGGCTTCAGCTCGCTGACTGGACCCGCTCCAGCGAAGCCCTGCTGAGGGCATCCCTCGGCCACCCCACACCGCTCACCCTGGCACTGGTGTTCATTGGTGGCCTTCTCACCAGCCTGGGCCCCTGTTCCCTCTCCTTGTTGCCCATCACCCTGGCCTATCTGGCCGGCTTCGGAGGCCCTGGTGGGGCCAACCTGCCCTCCCCCGCTCTGACCCCCCAGCCCCTGCCCTGGCAACGGAGCCTAAGCTTCAGTGCCGGCATCGTGGCCTCCCTGGTGCTGCTGGGATTCAGCAGCAGCCTGTTGGGCCGGTTGTACGGCCAAATTCCGGAAGGTGTGTCGCTGGTGGTGGCCGTGGTGGCGGTGGTGATGGGCCTCCATTTGTTGGGGCTAGTGCCCCTTCGGCTCCCGGCGGGGCCCGATCCGGAGCGTTGGCGGCAACGGGTCCCCGCCCCCCTGGCCCCCCTGGCCGCTGGGCTGGCCTTCGGCCTGGCAGCCACCCCCTGCACCACCCCCGTTCTGGCCGTGCTTCTGGCCTGGATGGCCCAGAACGGCAAGCCCCTGATGGGCGTGCTTCTGCTCACCTGCTTTGGAGCCGGCCAGGTGTTGCCGCTGTTGTTGGCGGGCACCGTGGCAGCGACCCTGCCCTCCCTCTTGCAACTGCGTCTTCTGGGCCGCTGGATCCCCCCCATCAGCGGCGTGGTGTTGCTCACCACGGGGGCCCTCACCCTGGCGGCCCATCTGGCATGAGCACCCTCACCCCCGCAGCGGGATCCTCCCGTCGACTGCTGCGCCTGGTGGCCTGGATCGCCGATCTCAGGCTGGCGATCGTGCTCCTGCTGCTGATTGCCCTGGCCAGTGGCATCGGCACCGCCATCCCGCAAAAGGAAACGGTCGCGTTTTACCACCAGCGCTACGACGGCGCCCCTTGGCTGGGGTGGCTGAAGGCCGATGGCCTGCTCCGCCTCCAGCTCGACCATGTGTACTCCAGCGGCTGGTTTCTAGCCCTGCTCGCCCTCCTGGGGCTCGCCCTGATTCTCTGCAGCTGGCGCCGGCAGTGGCCCGCTCTCCAAGCCTCCCTGCGCTGGATCGACTACACCACCCCACGCCAACTCAGCAAGCTGCACCTGGCGGAAACCATCCCCTCAACCCAGCCCGATGCCCTGGGGGTGCTGGAGCAGAAGCTGCGGCGGCAGGGGTGGAGCGTGCGGGCCCAGGAGGGCCGGCTGGCGGCCCGCAAAGGGCTGGTGGGGCGAGTGGGCCCCCTGCTGGTGCACGCCGGCATGGTGGTGTTGATGGTGGGGGCCGCCTGGGGCGCGCTTGCCGGCCAGCGCCTGGAGCAGTTTTTGGCCCCCGGCCGGGAACTCGAGCTGCTGGATCGGCAGGGCCACACCCAGGTCACCCTGGCCCTGGATGACTTCAGCATCACCAGGGACCCGGCCGGCCGGCCTGAACAATTCACCTCCCGGTTGCGCCTCCTTCCTCCATCCGCCTCAACGGCGTCCCCCCCCGCGGAACCCCCGGCAGCCGGAGAGTCCACGAGCCCGCCCCGGCAGGTGGAGATCAGCGTGAACCATCCCCTGCGGTACAAGGGCATGACCCTCTACCAGGCGGATTGGACCCTAGCGGCCATCCAAATCCAACTGGGGCGCTCCCCGGTGTTGGAGTTGCCCCTGCAACCCTTTCCCCAGCTCGGGGAGCAGGTGTGGGGATTGCTGTTGCCCACCCGGCCCGATGGCAGCCAGCCCGTGTTGCTCACCCTCAGCAGCGAGGAGGGGCCCGTGGAAGTGTTTGACGCCGATGGCACCTCCCTGGCCCTGCTGAGGCCGGGCGGGCAGGCCATGGACGTGCGGGGCCTGCCGATTCGGGTTGCTGGGGTGTTACCCGCCAGCGGCATTCTTCTCAAAAAGGATCCGGGCGTGCCCCTGGTCTACAGCGGTTTTGCCGTTGCTCTTCTGGGCGGGGCCCTCAGCCTTGTGGCCACACGCCAGCTGTGGGTGGTGGAGGAGCAGCGCCAGGAGGGACGACGCCTCCACGCGGCGGGCCTGTGCAACCGCAACCTCACCGCCTTCGCCAGAGAGCTGCCCACCCTGCTGGAGGAGATCGGCCCCCCTCAACAGGGCTGACGCTGGCCGTGGCTCACCCGCACCACTGTGTGCACATTCCCCCGGGGGTTGAAGTCGGCCACCAGCTCCATCCACTGGGGATCACAGGCCTCCACCAGGTCATCCAGGATGCGGTTGGCCACCTCCTCATGGGAGACGGTGCGGTTGCGATAGCTGTTGATGTAGAGCTTGAGGGCCTTGAGTTCCAACACCAAAGGACCCGGTTGGTAGAGCAACCGCAGCACCGCAAAGTCGGGATAGCCCGAATAGGGACAGTGACAGGTGAATTCCGGCAACTCGATCGACACCTCATAGGGGCGCCCAATCCTCGGATTAGCGAAACAAACCAGGCCTCCCTCCTCAATCGCCCGTTGGCCGTAGAGGGGCGTGCTGGTGCGCTCCGCCGCTGGGGCGCTGGGATGGAGGGGTGGGGTGGCAGTCATGGTGCGGAAACGGTCGAAGTGGACGGGTGGAGTCCTGCCGGTGGGGCCCGGTGGGTTGGTAGCAACGGCCACCCCCTCACCCTCCCCCATGCGGCCTAAAGATAGTTTTGCTGATCGCAGTCGAATCGCCGCGATCAACCCTTGGCTCTGAGAGACTCCCTCCAAACCTCCACCGCTTCCCCCAAACCCTGAACCATGAAAAAGATTGAGGCCATTATTCGCCCCTTCAAGCTGGAAGACGTGAAGATTGCTCTTGTCAATGCGGGAATTGTGGGGATGACGGTGAGCGAGGTGAGGG
>JBIIJA010000018.1:0-14224 GCA_044234195.1 Cyanobium sp.
GCCAGCGCTGATGGGGTGACGCCGTTCGTGCGAGGTAAATGCGACGTTGCTCTTTGATGCGGGCCAGCAGTGTCTTGGGGGTGTGCTGCTCAAAGAAGGATGGCTTCTTATGGGCCCAGTAGGTGATATTTGTCATTGGCGAGAGATCCCATCGTTTTGCTCGGTTGCCATCACAGAGGGCCGCAGCTGTTGCGATCGCACATGTTGTCTTGCAACAAGCTTATTTGCGCCAATCTCAATGGAAATCCTAACGACGGTATTCTCCATTGAGACCAGCTCCGTTTGCGCATCTTGAAGAGAAGCGCTGGCCGGAGAAGCATTGTTTAGGGCTATATCTTTCAAAAATAGAGGCATTCTCTTCCTGCTGGATTTGGGTCGGAAATCAGCCTTTCAGCGTCGACTATACCTTCTCTCCCGCTCCTGTCAGGGGCATTTAGCGGTTCACTGCCGCTGGGGTCTCTGGGGGTGGCCCGCCGGTTTCGCGCAGAAGGATCGCCCGCGTCAAGGCTTGTTCGGTTTGGGCGGTCAGCAGGGCGGCTTTGTTGGCTTGCAAGTCGCGTTGCACCAGCAGCACCTCGGTGAGGGGCTCCACCTGGGCCCGATAGCGCAGCTTGGCGTCGCGAAGGGCAAGCTCGGCGGCGGCCACAGCCTCCCGGGCGGAGGCGATCCGGGCCGGGGAGGCCTGCAGCTGCTGCCAAGAGTCCTGCACGGTGGAGCGGATGCGGCGGCGGGCTAGATCGGTGTCGGCCGCCAGCACGGCGGCTTCCCGTTCGGCGACGGCGGCCCCATCCCGGGCCCGCCCCCCATCGAAGAGGGGCTGACGCAGTTGCAGCAGGCCGCCCCAGTCGTAGAAGTTGCCCTGGAGGGAGCTCGGGGTGTCGATGGTGGGCAGGGTCACGTTGGCGGGCCCCGCCTGGATCCGACCCGTCGTTTGCAGCACGGGCACATCGATGCGGTTGGTGTTGATGCCGGCCCCCGCCACCAGCGAGAGGCTGGGCAGCAGGGAGGCCCGGGCGGCCTTCGCCCGTTGGAGGCTGGCCCGCTCCTGCAACTGGAGGGCCTCCAGCAGGGGGCGGTCCTTCAGGGCCCGCTCCAGGGTGGCCTGCAGGCTGAGGGGCCAGGGGCTCTCGAGGCTGGCGATGGCATCGGCCGCCAGCGGCGGCTCCTCCAGCGGCAACCCGAGCAGTTCGGCCAGCCGGCCCTGCACTGCCCTTTGCTGGGCCTGGGCGGTGATCAGTCCTTGGGCATCGCCGGCCCGCAGGGCCCGGGCCCGCCACACATCGATCCTGGCGGCCAGGCCCTTGGCGTGGATCTGCCGCACATCCCGCTCCAGGGCCGTGGAGGCCTGCAGCGCCGTTTCCCAAACGGGCACCAGGGCTTGGCGCAGCTGCAACTCCCGATAGGTGCTCTCGAGATCGAAGCGCACCTGGCGCTCGTTTTCGCTGAGTTGACGCCCCGCCGCCTGGCGGCCGCTCACGGCGGCGGCCACCTGCCAGCCCTCACTGATGGGCAACAGATTGGCGCTGAGCACCACCCCGCCGCCGGCAAACAGGCTCTGGAGCACGGCATAGCCGTTTTGACCGAGGCCAAAGCTGAGATCGCCGAAAGTGGGCAGGTTGGTGATCACGCCGATGGAGGTGCCCACCTGGGTGCCGCTGGCGCTGCCCACCAGATCCAGGCGCGGCCAACGCTGGCTGCGGCTGAAGCTCTCGGCCGCGGCGCTGCGCTCCAGCTCCCGCCGGGAGCGCTCCAGATCGGCCGAGGCCGGCATCCCCAGCTCCAGCACCTCTGCCAGGGTGAGAGGGGCCGCCTGGCTCGCCGGACCCGCCCACCAAAGAGCCACCACCAGGCCCGCTGAGAGCGCTGGGCGGCGGAGGGGGAGAAGGGCCCGTCCCCGAGCAAGCCGGAGCGAGGTGGCCTGGGCTGGGTCGGGGCACGACACCTGGCCGCGGCGGAGGAAACCCACGAAGACACGAAGAGAAGCTGGCCAGGACCTTACGGAGCTTCCCCGGTTTGCCGCTACGGTCCTTTCCAGAATCCGTCCGTTGGTTGCCTCCCGCCGAACCCTCCGCCCCAGCAGCCGCCCCTCCATCTGGGGCTCCAGAGGTGGAGGCTGTTGGGGTGGCCCACCCCCCTGCCCCCCCGACCCCTTTCGATTCGCTCCCCCGGCTGCTTCCGGTGATCGTGGTGGCTGGGCTCACGGCCCTTTGGGCCGTGACGCCTTCGATCCCCGTGAAGGTGCGGGGTAGCGGCTTGCTGATGGCGCCCGAGAGCCGCCGCGCGTTCTTTGCCCGGGGCCCCGGCCAGGTGCAGCAGATCAAGGTGCGGGTGGGCAACGAGGTGGAGGAAGGCCAGCTGCTGCTCACCCTCAACCGGGTGGGGCAGGCGGCACCAGGGGGCGGAACGGTCACCCCTGATCCCCAGGTGATCCAAGCCCAGCTGCGGGCGCTGGATGAGCAAATGGAGGGCCTGGAGGCCCAGAGGCGAGCCATCGCCATGCAAGACGACGCGCTGGTGAGCCGCCGCGGCGAGCTCACGATCACCAACCGACCCGTGAAGAAGCAATTGCAGGCCTTGGAGGATCTGCGAAAGGAGGATGTGATCGCCCGCTACAGCCCCCTGTGGGTGGGGGCTCAAGATCTGTATTTGCGCAACCGGGCCGACATTGCCACGATCGACGGCCAGCGAGCCCAGTTGCGCTCCGACATCGCGCAACTCAGTTCCCGTTCTGCCGAGATTCGCTCCCAGCGGGCGGCCCTGGCCGCCCAAGAACTCTCTCAGGATGTATTTAGCCCAGCGACGGGGCGTGTGTTGGATTTGGCGGTGGAGCCTGGCCAGGCTGTGTTGCCGGGCCAGCGTCTCGGCAGCCTGGCTGTGGCCGCTGATCAAGACCGACGCCTGGCCGTGGTGCTCTTCACCACCGCCGATGCCACCCGGATCGCACCGGGCGAGGAGCTGGAGCTGGATCCGAAGGTGATGAGCCGCGACAGCTATGGCGGCGCGGAGCAGCGCTGGGGCACCCTGCGGGGCACCCTGCTGCGCCTCTCTCCGGCCAGTGTGGATCTGGAGGACGTGGCGGCCCAGGTGGGCGGCAAGGAGGAGGCGGCCAACGTGATGGCCCGCGCCCGCCAGCAATCGTTTGGGGAAGGGGGCGACCTCACCTCCCAGCTGCCGGATCGGGCCGCCTCGCCGGTGGTGCTCGGGGTGGTGCGACTGGAGGAGGCCCCCACCCCGAGCGGCCTGGCCTGGAGCCGGGGCTCCGGACCCCAGCGGGCCCTGCCCACCCGCACGCCCTTGGAAGTGTCGGCTGAAGTGGAGCGCCGCTCGCTGCTGAGCTATGTGCTGCCCTTTGGCCGCTGGCTGGCGGGGGCCCGCCCATGAAGCGCCCCGGCTTGCTGGAGCGGGGCTTGAATCCCTGGCTCAAGCCCTGGCTAGCGCCCTGGCCCTGGGTGAGCCTGGGGCTGTTGCTGCTCTGCACCCGCACGGAGCCGCCGCGGCTGTGGTTTTGGTTGGCCCTGCTGCTGATCAGCCTGTTGGTGGGGCTGTTGCGGGCGCTGGCGCGGGAGCGTTGACCCTCCCTTCGTCATGGCGCTACCCCCTGGTGGTGGCTCTGTCGGCGTCCTTGGTGTGGAGCGTGGCCCATGCCTTGGGCTTTGGCTCTGGGGCGGCCTACGGGGTGGTGATCTCCGCATTGGTGGTGCCCCCGGATTTTCGCCGCTTGCCCACCCCGCTGTTTGTGGTGTTGCCGGCGCTGGTGGCAGTGGGGCTGGGGCTGGGCACGCTGCTCAAGCCGCTGCTCGACGCACCGCTGGTGTGGTCCTTCGCCGTCGTCACTCTGCTGGCCCAGCTGATCGCCCAGCTCCTGCCGGATCGGTTGGCGATGCTGCGCACCGTGCTGCCGATCATGGCGATCTTGCCCCTGCTGGGGAGCAACAGCACCTGGCTGGCGGCGTGGCACCAGCTGTTGGCGATCCTGTTGGGGATGGCGGTGGCCGTGGCGCTCACCGCCGCCTTTCGCCTGCCTGAAGATGGCCAAGCCGGCGAAGAGGGCGGGCCAGCCGCTCCGAAGGCCGACCATGGCCCCAAAGAGGACAAGCCTGCGTCTGCGGCTCCCGCACGCCCCTTGGCCCAGCGGCTGGGGGATCCTTATTTCTGGCGCAAGGCCATCGCTTCCACCCTGGCGCTGGCGGTGGGGCAGGGGTTGGGCGCCGTGAACCCCAAATACGTCTACTTCGGAGTAGTGATCCTGCTCAATGAGAGCCTCGGCGCCACCCTGGCCAGGGTGCGCGATCGCATGGTGGGTGTGAGCTTGGGGGTGCTGATGCCCTGGCTAGTGTTCAATCTGTTTGGTGTGAGCAGCGTGTCGCTGGCGCTGGTGATGGGTGGCACGGCGGCCCTGCTGCCGTTCCTGGGGCTGGGGGCCCATCTGCGCACGGCGTTGATCTCCAGCGGCGTCACTTTTGCGGGCTATCAGGCCCTCACGGATTGGTACATCCCCACCCGCTGGATCGACTACCTGATGGGTTGCGGTTTGGCCTTGCTGGTGTGCGTGCTGTTCCAGCCCACCTCTGCCCTGCGCCGGTTTCAACAGCTCGCCGATGAGGCGCTCCGCAGGGGCCAGCCAGTTTCGGGGGAGCTGCTGGCCCTGTTGCCCAGTGCCCGGGAGGAAGCCCGCTGGCTGGGACAGGGGCCACGGCTTGAGGCCTTGCTGGCGTCGCTGCAGGCGAGAGCTCATCGGGGTTAGCCCTTCCCTAGGAGCTGTCGTCCTGCCAAGGATGACCGTTCTGGTGGCCGTGTCAGATGGGTTGGAGCACGGGTTCGCGGCAGGCCAAGACCTGCTGCTTGATGTGCTCCCCATCCAGGTGGCGACCAATGAACACCAATTGATTGATGCGTGTTTCTCCCGCAAGCCATGGCTTCCCAGGACGCCCATCCAAGGTCATGTGTACCCCTTGGAAGACAAAACGTCGTGGAGCGTTATTGAGATTGAGAATCCCCTTGCTACGGAATACATCAGCTCCATGCTGCTGGGTGAATTGAACAATCCAGCGATTGAAGAGCTGGCCATTCACCACTCCTTCAAAACACAGGGAAACGGAGGTGATGTCTTGGTCGTGGCTGTGGGCATCCTCTTGCAGGATCTCGGGATCAATCCGCAGGGCGTTGGCAATGTCAAAACGTTTCATCTGTAGCATCTCTTCCACATCCACCTGGCCATGAGTCGTTGCCACAACTTTGGCCATCGCGTTCATCGATTTCAGGTTGGACAGTAGTTCACTCAGTCGATCGGATTCAATGAGATCAGTTTTGTTGACCACAACCATATCGGCGAAGGCAATCTGCTCACTTGCTTCAGGGGAGTCAATGTGATGATCGATGTGCAAGGCATCAACAAGAGTCACAATGGCATTGAGTTTGAAGTTGTTAAGCAGTAATTCGTCGATGAAAAAGGACTGAATGATGGGCCCGGGATCGGCAAGGCCGGTGGTCTCAATGATCAAGCAGTCGATGGCTAGATTTTTTTGGAGTAAGCTCTCGATGATGCGAATGAGATCGCCGCGAATATTGCAACAGATGCATCCATTGTTCAATTCGACAATCTCTTCGTTGCTGTGAAGGAGAAGATCTCCATCAATGCCGACTTCCCCAAATTCATTGACAATTACAGCAATCTTCTTGCCGTGATCACCACTTAGAATCCGATTGAGAAGGGTTGTCTTGCCAGCACCAAGGTAGCCCGTAATGACCGTGGCTGGAATCAACTCAGGGCGTGTCAACATTGATGGTCTCGTTTGTGGAGAAGATACTGTTCCTGCACCTCTGCTGGGGTTGCAACTCCGCTGTTGAGAATGAGCCGTTCAAGCACATC
Organism: Cyanobium sp.; assembly: GCA_044234195.1. Taxonomy (GTDB): domain Bacteria; phylum Cyanobacteriota; class Cyanobacteriia; order PCC-6307; family Cyanobiaceae; genus Cyanobium. Next base: position 5,870 of record JBIIJA010000018.1, read on the forward strand.
CGTCCAGCATTTGTAATAACTCCAACTGCGATCATCTAAACTGTGAGTTTGCTCCCAGCCACCGATCGCCTCAATCATTCCCTGTCGAAACTCTTCCCATTCAAAGAAACCTTGTTTGGAAAGCTCAATAGCAATCGCAAAAGCGGTCTGTGTCCAGTCGGCTTCGAAATCGAGTTTGCCATTGTTTCTAGGGGGGCTAAGGTTGCTGCCTGTGAGGGAGGAAACAGCAAATTCCTCAAAGTCTGTATACATGGCTAGAGAACAACTCTGGCGACACCCATCATGGATTCTGCAGTCACCAGAGAGGCGAGTTGCGATTCATCCATTCCTTCAGATCCTAGGGGACGTTCTGGTAAAACCCACCAACGGATTTGCCCACTGCTGTCCCAAACTCTGATTTCCACGGATGGATCAATGCTGAGGCCAAACTCCTCCAAAACAACGCGTGGTTCTCGTGCGGCTCGTGCCCGGAATGTGGGATCTTTATACCAATAAGGTGGTAGACCAAGCGTGGGCCATGGGTAGCAAGAGCAAAGGGTGCAGATGATGAGATTATGAACGTCAGGTGTGTTTTCAGCCACTCTCATGATTTCACCTTCAGCTCCAGACATTCCCGTTGGCATCTCCATGGACTGACAGGCTGCATTGCAATCAGCAAGGAGAAGCTTTTTGAATTCTGGGTCACACCAGGCACGAGCTACCAACTTAGCACCATTAAATGGACCCATCGTTCGATCAAAATATTGAAGAATCGTATCCACAGTTGATGTGGAAAGAACACCCTTTTTGATTAGGAGAGCTTCCAAAGCGCGGACCTTGGCGGCACTCTCCAGCTCACGGTTTGCACTGTAGGCAAACATTTCATCACCAGGAATTGTCATGTTTGGAATGGGGGTGTTGGAGCAATGTTGGTGGGAGATCAGGACTACTTGAGATAGCACTCAAATAAGTCGGCATAAATGAAGCAACCAGCCTCACTCTTTTCTGGGCCCCAGATGTCAGAGGCTTTAAACTTAACTGAATAGCTGATTTGAGGTGTTTGTAAACGATCAGATGGGCCTGGAAAGTAGGCATAGCTATCTGGATAAACCAGGTCAATGACACCAGGCTTGTTGCGAAGGTACCCTGGGAGACGCGTGTGATCGCTACATTCTGGATCATCCACGATCACGGATTCACCAGCATGAAAGCGAGGGGCCGCTGTTGCAGGTCTGCGACCTGAGTCGCCCTCCACAAGATAGCGCAGCACTTGCTCATCAATCGCTGGTTGATCGTTGCTTGGCATGGGTGCAGGATGCACATTGCCTTCCCTCAAGTAATAGGAAGTGCCGGAAGCCAGTTCATCCTCGGTGATATATCCCTTGCTAATGAAAAAACCTGAGATGCCTCCAAGCCACTTCTCATAATAACGATACTTAAAATATTCAAAAGGCTGCATCGCCTCTGCGCCCCGCCGCAAGTCGGCCCAGGTCCAGATGTCCTTGAAGCTGGTCGGGATGGATTCGATAGGATAGTTGGGCAGTGCTCCAGATAAATGACGACTGAGGGCCATCATGGCGGTATGGATCCCAAAGATTCTTTTCTCCCACTCGTGGACAAAAACATTTTTTTGAAGGTCTACAGGCCCGAGTCCTTGAAGGCCGCCTAGAGAGTGCTGGAGTTTCATGGTGGTGATTGGGAATGTTGTGGATGGCTTGAATCAGGAAAATAAGAACTGCTTAGGCTGCGCTAGCGGCAGACCAAGCCAGAGCAAGTCCGATCCCAATCCATGCAAAGGCCAGAAAGGCCTTGGCTTGCGCTGTGAGAGTGGCCTGCAGCAGCCTTGCCAGCCAGCAACTCCCCAGCAGGAGAAGCGATTGGGAGATGAACAAACCAATGAAATACAAGAGGATTGGAGTGGGCTCGCTTCCTACGATTTGCGATCCCAAGACAACGCCATGCAGGAACATCATTGGCACCAGCATGGGTGGAGGCATCAGGCCTAACGACACCAGGCCGCTGGCCACGAGACTCAGGGCGACAATGACCTCCATTCCACCTGGCAAGACAGCAAGATGAAGGCTTTGGGCAAAGAGGCTGCCTGCCAGGCCCACAGCCAGCAATGGAACCAGCCAACGCCGCAGGGAGGTGAGCCCAATGAAGGCGATGGAGACCAGAAAAAGGAGGTGATCGATCCCCAGTAGGGGATGGCCAAGGCCACTCAGCAAGCCAAAAAGAGGGGTTATTGGCGCTCCTTCTGCCATGCCCAGGGGGTGGTGCGCAGCTGCCGGAAGCGCGAAAAGGACCAGCAAAAGGGGCACAAACAGCAAGGGTGTGAGGTTCTGCTGTTGCTTGGAAGAGGGTTGGATTGTCATTAAAGGTTTCATGGCATTAGGAGTTTGAGAAGCATGGATGGTGTCAGAAGGAGTGTTCTGTAGTCATGCTTTTGGCCCAGATTTGGGAGACAAAGCCGAAAATGGCGCCGGTGATCATGGCCACAGCGGTGATTGCGGTGGCTTGGGTTGTCAGGGGATTGTTGAGTGCAAATCCAGCGGCCGTTGCCCCTACCGTCTGAGAGAAGCCCCAAACGATCGCAGGGGTAAATCCTCGGGTGAAGCCTAGTTTTGATGCCTGAACCATGGCGGCACTGCCGATTCCGACGCAGATGGCGGCAGCAATGGCTTGACCTCCAAGCCAGCCGGCGGCAAGCAAGGAAAGAGTGGCGATCACAATGCCTGTGAGATTGCAGAGAATTGATGTGACGAGGCCTTCTTTGCCGCCGCCAACAGCAAAAAATGACGCCCATGCCGTGAACGTAATCCACACTGGCACAGGCAGAAGATAAGTTGTCAGGAGAACATCGAGAGCACCGAGAACTCCGATGCTAATTGTTAGCGCTTCTGACTGTTTCAATGCTTGCTCCCGGAATGGAGGTGGACAAAAAAGGATGAAAGATCTGACGGAAATCACAAGCCTTTGCCATCTGGCTATGGCTCAATGCGCCAAAACCTTTCGGTATGACTTGAAACAATGCAAATTCTGCATAGAAGGAACAGTGGCCATTGTGTCGCGGACTACTGTTTAAGTCTTTCTCTGGTTTTCTGGTTGTGATTCTTCCGGTTTTTCAGGTCCGCCCCCGATGTGCGGAGCTGCCGCGAGGGCAGTTCAGAGCCGCCGCAGCAGCTCAGCTTTTTTCGCGGTGAATTCCTCCTCGGTGAGGATCCCTTTGGCTTTGAGTTCGCCCAGGCGCGTCAGGGCATCCAGCACATCCTCCTGGTGGCTCTCCTGAACGGGCTGCTTGCTCTCCTGAACGGCTACCGCAGGCTGGGCCGGGGAGGCTCCTGCCGCTGGCCCCACCTCCGGCAGGCTGGCCAGAGGGATGGCGCCTCTGTTGGTGCTGAAGCGGGCACCCCCTTCCTCCCCGCTGGCCTGGGAGCAACCGGAGATCTGCAGGTCGCCGATGTCGTGCACCGTGACGCGTCCGTTTCTGTCGACCGCCACGCAGCGGGCCGCTGGGAAGACGGCATAGCGCACCTCATTTTGGGAGCCGGTGGCGCTCGGGGTGCCCAGCTCCGCAGGCCACCACGGCTTTGCGGGGGCCATGGGGGTGAAGGTCATCGGGCCCATGCCGGTCATGGGGCTCATGCCGGTCATCGGGCCCAGGCCCGTTCTCACCTGCTGCTGTTGTTGGCTGCCACCTCCGGAACTCTGGGCCTGTTGGCTGGTGCCAACCCCAATGGAGGAAAGGCTCGACAGGCTGACGCTGCCCCCGGGGGTGGTGAACACCACGGCGCCGCCGGGGATCTGCTGCTGCGACAACCCAGCGATGTGGTGGCTGCCTGAGTCATAGACGCTCACCTGGCCATTGGCCTGCACGGCAAGCCGACTGACCGCCGGGAAAAAGGCATAGCGCAGATCGTTCTGGGCGCCGAGGGCGCTGGGCGTGCCGAGCTCCTTGGGCCACCAGGTGTCGCGCGGATCCGGGGCGAACAGGCCGCCACCCCCCACCTGCATCTGCTGTCCGTCTGTGCCCACTTGCATCTGCTGCCCGCCGCCGCTCTGGCTTTGGGATTGGAAGCTGGTGGCGGGAAACAGCTCCGGCTGGCTGGCGAGCTGGGCGGCGATCGCCTGGCAAAGCGCCTCCACCCTGGCCTTGAGGGAATGGTTGAACATGTCCCCCACCATCAACATCCCACCGCGCATCCACTGGCCCGAACCGGCAAATTCCGGATGGTTGAACTGGGCCATCCCACCCCGTCCGCGAAGCATGGCGAACATCATGTGGATCACGGCTTCCTGGCTGAAGCCATAGCGTTGGGCCAGGTCGTTGACGACCCTGAGGCCCTCGGGGGTCAGCTGTTCCACGGGTCTGAATGGGTTGGTCGAGGGGAATTGGTCACCGTACCCCCTGTCCGCGGTTTGATTTGTGCGATTTGCGCGCAAGCGAGCGATTCCCAAAACCCACCGCGACCTTGGGCCCTGCCCCCTCCTGTAGGGTGATTTTGGTTCAACGACACTCTCAGGCGGGTTCTCCCCAGCGCGGCAGCTCCACAGGACTGTTCCAACAGCTCTTCTCCACCATCACAGTTCGAGAAGTCCCTGCTTCCCAGCAACAGCTTGAGCAGATCAGTCCACTAGCTCTCAAACCGGCCAGCACTTTTCTTCAGGGCTTTCGACGAATCGGTTCCATCAGGATCTTTTTGATGACGATTTACATTGGTAATCTCTCCTTCGATGCCGAAGTGGAGAACTTGCAACAGCTGTTTGCCTCCTATGGCGCTGTGCGCACCTGCACGCTGCCGCTGGATCGGGAGACCGGCCGCAAACGGGGTTTTGCCTTCGTCGAGATGGCCGATCCCGCTGATGAAGCCAAGGCGATTCGTGGTCTTCGTGATGTGCAGTGGATGGGTCGCTTGATTCGGGTGAACCAGGCGGAGCCCCGCCAGGGCGGAGGCGGTGGCGGCAGTGAGGGCCTCCGTCAAGCCGCTCGGCGCTGAGGATCCCTGGCCCCGAGTCCCTAGTCTGAAACCTTCTTTTGAGTTGCGGCGTGGCCTTGCCGCTGCCCCCTGAGCTGCCGGAGTTCATCTTTGGCGCCCTCTCCACGGAGGACGGACGGGTGCGGCAGGCCCGGCGGGATCGGGCCGGCCTGGGGCATGCGGTGCAGCGCACCGTGATCGCCCCGGAGGCCGGCGAAGCGGTGGTGATTCGGGCGCGGGTGGGAGCCAATCTGGCTGTGGTCGCCGTGGAGTTGCGCTACAGCACCGATCCAGCTGTTGATCCAGCTTGCTCCTCTCCCGCGGGCGATCCCCCTGCCGATGCCGTCAGCCCTCAGCCCCCTTCCCAGCCCCCTCCGGGTGTGGTGACGGTGCCGATGCAGCGCACCCGCCTGGAGTGGGACACCTTGGCGTGGGGTTATCTGGAGGAATGGAGCGCCCCGATTCCCGGCCAGGAGGCGGGCACGGTGGTGTTTTATGCCATCCGCGCCACCACCCTCACGGGCGCCACGCTCTGGTGCCCCTGGGAGGAAGCACAAGGGTCGGCCCAGCTGCCCGGATCCGGCCCCAACACCCCGCTCACCTACGCCTATGGGGTGGGCCGCCGCCCCATTCCCGCCTGGATCCGGGAGGCGGTGATCTATCAGGTGTTTGTGGATCGCTTCGCGCCGGATCCAGGCCAGGCGTTTGCAGAGCCAGAGGATTTGGCGGGTTGTTTTGGTGGCACCCTGCGGGGGCTGATCAGCCGGCTGGACCATCTGCAGGCCCTGGGGGTGAACTGCCTGTGGCTGACGCCCATCTTTCCCAGCCCCTCCCACCACGGCTACGACCCGATGGATCTGGCCGAGGTGGAGCCGCGCCTGGGGAGCCTCCAGGATTGGGACGCCCTGGTGGCCGGCGCCCGGGCGCGGGGGATGCGCCTGCTGCTGGATTACGTCGTGAACCATGTGTCCAACGCCCATCCCCGCTTCCTGGCGGCCCAGGCCGATCCTGCCGATCCAGCAGTGGCCTGGTTCCGCTTTCGGGAGCATCCCCACGACTACGACTGCTTTTTTGATGTGCCCGGCCAGCCCGAGCTGCAAACCGACCATCCCGGCGTGCGGGCGTATTTTTTGGAGCATGCGCGCTTCTGGTTGGAGCGGGGTTGCGATGGCTTTCGGCTGGATTACGCCGCCAACGTGAGCCATGCCTTCTGGTCGCTCTTTCGCGAGGGCACCCGATGCATCCATGGGGAGGCGGTGACCCTCGGGGAGATCACCCAGCCCCCCGATGTGATGCGCTCCTACATCGGCCGGATGGATGGTTGCCTGGATTTTCGGCTCTTGGAGCTGCTGCGGGGTTTTTTCGCCCATCGCACCTTGAGCGCCAGCGCCTTCGCCCATGGCGTCGCCCAACACCTGGAAGCCTTCGGCGCCGATTTGGTGTTGCCGAGCTTTCTCGACAACCACGACATGAACCGCTTCCTCTGGCTCGTGGGGGGAGACAAGCGGAGGCTGCGGCTCGCCGCCTTTTGCCAGTTCACCCTGCCCCAGCCGCCGATCCTCTATTACGGCACGGAGGTGGGGCTCTCCCAGCGGGCCGGGGTGGGGCGGCTGGAGGAGGCCCGTCTACCCATGCTCTGGGAGGGGGAGCAAGACCAGGAGCTGCTGGCATTTTTCCAGGCCTTGATCGCCTTCCGCCACGCCAACCCCTGCTTGCGGCAGGAGCCTCGCCACATCTGGCTGCTGGAGGATGGGCAGGGTGCGCTGCGGCGCGGTGGCGCTGCTGTTCAACAACGGGGAGCAGGCCGCGCAGGTGGCCTGGCCCCAGGCCTGGGGCCCCGCTGAGGTGGCCCTGCTCACCGCCCCCCTGGAGCCGTGCGAGCCGGCCAGCGGCCAGCTGTGGCTGGCCCCTTGGGGTGGTGCGGCCCTGTGCTTCAGGCCAGGATCACCATCCCCGCTGGCGGCAACTCCACCCACACCGTCGCCGGGCCATCCGGGTGGTGGGTGATCGGCAACACCTCCATTCCTGCGTCGTCTGCCGCGGGGGCCCCGTTGCCCTCAGCTCGGCCGCCGTCCAGCAACCGCTCCGCCCAGTCCCCATGGCTGGGGATGGCCCGCAGCTGCGCGTCGCTCCAATCGGCGCGGTAGAGCACCCGCAGGTGGCCCTGCTTGTGGAGGGTCGCATCCACTGTCACCTCGGCGCCCCTGGGCTCCAGGCCGTGGGTGTTCATCGCCACCACCACCTCCACGTAGGGCAGCACCCGCGACCAGGCGAACACCTCGCCCGCACCCGGCAAGCCAAAGGGCGCGCCGCAGATGGAGGTTTCCCTGGGGTAGCAGATGCCCAGCCGCAGGGTGCGGCCCAAGGGATCCTCGCGGCGGCGCAGGCGGTTGATGGCGGCGATGCGCAGGTAGGTGGGATGGTTGGTGTCGAAGAAGTGGCAGCCACTGGTGGCAAACGCCCCGAAGGCGCCGCCAAACATGCCTTCCCGCACGTAGCGATCTTCGCCGAAGCGCTGGGGCTCGATGCCGTAGTCGTGGTAGCCCTCATTGCCGTCAAAACCCTGCTCGGTGCCGTAGTAGAGGCAGGGGATGCCGGGGGTGAGGAGCTGGATGGCAACGGCGTTCGCCGCCTGCCAGAAGCGGTGGGGGGTGTCGTTGCCTGCGGCGAAGCGTTCTTTTTGGCTCTTGCACGACATGTCGTGGTCATCGAGCACCGACACATGCACACGGCCAGTTTGCACAAAGCGGGTCAGATCAGAATCCAGGCGAAAACGTTTAAAAAACTCGCGGGGATCCAGCGTGCCTTTGGCGGCCCCGGCAAGGAGCACGGGTGATTCATTGATGTCGAGCACGGCGGTGAGGGCACGATCCAGAATGCTGCCGAACAAAGAAAGGTAATCAAGGGCAATAAGATTATCGGTAATTTCGCCAACGATCAAAAAGTTTTCCTTGCCAATCGACATCGCGTAAGACACAATAGATTGACTGAAGACTCGACAAACGTCTTTAGGGATATGCTTCGCAGCATCGATACGGAATCCATCACAGTCTGTGAGGGCAATCCAATACTGAAAACAACGTATCACATCCTCCAGGACTTTATCATTATCGCCGTTAAGTTTTTTGAGATCAAAGAAATCACCTCGGCGGAATTCAGCGTTTGGATCGAGGGGATCTGGATTCGACCAGTTTTGAATCGCGCCGTGGCGGTTGTAAGCCTCTACGCGTTGCAGTTCCCTGGGCCAGCAGCCATCCTCCAGGCGTTCGATGGTGGGCACACAGTTGCCTTCTGCCGAGCGCCATCCACCCATGCTGTAGGGGGGATCGTAGCGATAGGGCAACGATTCTTCGATCCGTCCGGTGACGTCAGGTCCGTAAAACCAATTGTTGCCCGTATG
>JBIIJA010000228.1:0-4416 GCA_044234195.1 Cyanobium sp.
GTCGCCGTGAACGACGTTTAGTGCCTCGTCAACATTGCCAGAGACATTCCTGCTCCAAGGGGAGCTGATGGGCAGGGTTGTGGACTCGCTTGGGCTTCTCCAGCTCAGACTGCTGAGGTTGCCGAACACCACGAGACCGCTGACGCCAACCAGCAACATAGAGACCCATCTTGTGGAATCTGTCAGCGCGCTGAGATCAGCGTCTGAGAGTTGTGTCCTGGCCATGGCAATGCAGCAAAGAGAGCTGGATGGGATGTCCAACACCCAGAGTCCCTGCACTCTCCTCATGCGGATGTGATGCGGGACGAACAGGGTTGTGATGCTGATCACAGAGGCGGTTCGCCATCAAGCTCAACCGACGGGCACGGCCGAGCCCCTGGGGCGCTGTCCCCGCAGCCGCACGGTGAAGATGGCTGCCTTGAGTGCCCGTCCCCCCAGCGGTCGCCGTCGGCCCCATGTCAGGGCTTAAGCATTTCTACTTATTTTTGATGTTGGTTGCTGTTGCATGGAGCGCAATCCAACCTCCGCCTAAAACCATGCTTCTCCAACCCGGTGCTCTGGTGTGTTTGAGCACCAGATCTGATGTCACCTATCAGGTGGTCAATGTGGATGAAAGCAGTGATTGCGTCTGGGTTCGCCGCTTTCCCCTGCGTCAGCGGCGCTTGCCTACCTTCGGGGTGCAAGCCCGCCAGGTGCAGCTCTTTTCCAGTGCCTTCCGCCCATGATTCCCCCTCGATTTCTCGCTCTCTACGTTCTCATCAGTTCCATGCGCCGCATCGGCTCGATTGCCCTGCGGCTGTGCATCGCGCGACTGTGTCTCGACCTGCTGTTGCATGGAGCGGGCCTGGCTTGAACCGCCGCTGTCACACCATCGCCTCGGATGTTGATGTCTGCAAGTGGGCTTATGCAGCCAAAACTGGGTTTGCTTCAAGCGGGAACAAGGGTTCTCCAGTGCTGATAAGCCCTGCCAGTTCCGCTTTTCGGCTGCACGACATGGCATCCGGATCGCGGCTGATGGCTACATCTTCAGCCGGGAATGATTCAATCAGATCGGGTCCTGTCAGGCTGTGCGACCAGATGTCGACTCTGCTCTCTGGTGGACAGAACCACTTCCACGCTTCAAAGGGAAAGATCACCTTCTCCTGGAAAAAAGCCTCAGGGCCGACACAGCGCAGGATCACCATCCTGCCGGAAACATTGCGGAACTCGCAAAGAGCCATTGATCTGTAGTAAAAGTGAGGCATCTAGTTTGCCTCTGGTGTCAGCTGAAGATTGTCACAACAACCACGAATTTAGCTTTTGTCCCCATTTGGGGAGGTTGGCTATTCCGCACCCCCTTCGACCTGTTCCTTTCTCAGATTGCTTACCAGTTCTCTTGCAATCAACGCCCTATTAGTGGATAAACGAAGTAATCAGGCCTTTCGAAATTGCAGTCCGCTCTGATGGATCCTCAGCTGCCGCCGCTCCCCTTGGGGGTGAGCTTTGGCCAAGCGCTCGAACTTATTGCGGTGCGCGTCAACCGTCGTGCGCTCCGATTCCGCGTCGGGGGGAATTGCCCATCTCATCATCGATCACCAGCTGGATCGTTTCCGCAAGACGCCAAACGTCGTCGCGATCTCTGGCAAGGTTGGCTCTTTCTGCATGCGCCCAGGAAGGCCTCAGCTGCTTAATGGACATGCTGTCATCTCCGGGTTGCGCAGTGGAAGAACTCCTAGCTCCTGATCCACCTGGGCCAAGCGCCCCATCACCAGGGCAAGATCCAGTGTCGAGAGCTCCCCATCGTGGCTCCATTTCAAGCAAGTCCTTCCAAGACAACTGTTCGCGCTGACGGCATTGGTGGAGTCCCCCATCGTGGACCTCCGAGATGGAATGAATTCAGTGTCTTGGATCTGGTTGCTGCACGCTGCCCCCAAACGGGGGCAATTCATCGCACCCTGGCCATGGCGTAGCCGGTGCAAACCGCCCGATGGAGCGTGAACACTCCAAACTGAAAGCCCTCAGCGGCCGCGATCTCCACCACCTCGTAAGGATCCACGCCTTTGAGGCGAGCCTGCAGATCTGGCGTGCGGGCAGCGTGGGCCAGGAACCGCTCAAGCTCTCGCTGTTCCTGCTCTTCTGCGGCCCGTTGCTCCGACCCGCTTTTGGTCACTGCCATGGGTTCTCGCCCAACATCTCGAATCCACTGTGGCGGGATCGAGCACAGCCTGAAGGTTCCTCCTGTCGGCTGGCAGAGGGGGAGCAAAGCAACGGGTTGGAGCACACCCATGACCGAGCAAGACCCAGAGGGCTGAGCAATAGGGTGAAGTAGGGCTCAGGAGTTGACGTTTGGGGACTTCGGGATCAGCGCCCCATCCGCTGAACCGATCCAACACCTGACGCCCCGACTACAGGAGCAGCCCGCACCCAGCGGCGGGCTTTCATCGTGTCACGCGGCGCAAGGGCTGCGCGAGTGCGGCGGCTATTGGTTGCACGAGGGAGTGGCTGTCGCTTAGTGCGCCTGGAAGCCAGGCCGCACCCTTGCGCTCGCGTGAATGGTTCTGCTTTGCCGCCGCCGGGATGGCTGGGGGAGGTCACGGCAGGCAGGGCGGCTCTCCTGCGGCTGCGGTGGCTTGGCGCTTTATAGGGCCCGCTGCTCTGGAGCCGTTGGCTCCTGGAGCCCATGGGGCTGCTCTGGGCCGGCTGTTGCTGGTGGCTCGATCTCTCGGCTGGCGGCAAAGAAAAAGCCGGGGCCCATGGCAGGCCCCAGCTCCAGGGAAGAGCCGTCACCCCCCAGCAGCCTTGGCCAGAAACTCCTCAATCCAGATCCTGTGCCTCTGCTGGGTGATGAGCCCAGCCACCGATGGGGTGGCCTCTGGCACCTGGAAGGCCGAGCGAAAGGCGCGGGAGAAGGCCTCGCGGTGGCCAGGGGCCAGGGCCCGGAGCCGCTCCTGCTGCGCAGCGATGGCGGCGGGCTCCAGGGGAGCATCCGGGCCGGAAGCCTGGCTGGGAGATGTGCTGGAGGCCGGACCCTGCAGCCCATTCCCCCTTGTCGGTCCATTGAAGGCCGTTGAGATGGCTTGCCGGGAGGAGTGCCAAACCGGCGGTTCGGTGGGCGAGGGTGGCGAGGCGACTGGCTTGTTGGCTGCGGTAAGCCGACTGGGCGCACAGGTGCTCGATCACCCAGCAGGTGGCATCGGCCTTGGCGGCGAAGGTCTTCTTGTTGCGCTCTTCCAAAAGCAGGGTTAAGTCGAGGTGCTCGATCGCTGTGGTGCGGGCGTCCTCGTCGTCGGCGCTCAAGGGCGAGCCTGAACGGTTGGGAGAAGTGTGGGAGCTCAGTTGCTGCATGCAACCGCATCTCCGATTCCTGCACCACCACCAGTTATTGAACTGGCTGTTCTCTTGGGCGACCCATAGTCGGGATGCGCGTCGACACCGTGCCCCTGCTCAGAAGCTCTTGCTTCTGCCTGGTTGGACACCACACAAGGGATGTTTCATTAGGGAAGCCAGGCAAGCCCAATCGGCTGGTTGGCGCTCCAAACCACATTTCCGCCAGCATAGGTTGAGGAATAGGGACTCAGAATGTTTTGGGTGGCGACACCCTTCTCAATGGCTACAACATTGAAGCCATTCTGACCATTGCTTGAGCTTGTGCCACCAGTATTATTATAGCTCAGATTGAGAGAAGTAAAGTCTGTGCTTTCCGCGAGATTCAAATTGAAGTCATACCACTTGGGATTTGATGCACCATTGGGAAGACCGCCGATCGCAATGTTGTGCTCATTATTGGCGCTCACCAATGTGTTCAGTGTCCCACCCATGGCGAGGTAGTACACATTCGTTTCCCCTGGTTGCACGATAAAATCGGACGTAAATGCCTTAGATTGCCCAAAAGGGGGATCATCGCAGCTGCCATAGGGAGAGTTTGAGGCGGCTGTCGCTGAATCAAATACCTCAACTTCTTGGGAAAGGTCGGGGTTGATCGTGATTGATCCTGTCTGGGGACTAGAGGTATAATTGCTGACGATGACTGGGGAAATCGAACTCCGAGGACAAACCACCGAGGGCAATGCCCAACCTGTGATCCCCCCAGCGGCGTTGTTCATGATGATGGCCGGACTGGCAAAGGCGGGTGGGGTTAAAAATGTCACAACTGCACACAATAAGGCAATGAGTGAGGGGAGAAAAGTCCTCTTCATGATGATGGAGATGATCTTCGGATTTATCTTCATTTGTATCATCGCTTGAGGATGGGCGTCAGGCTATTTCACACCCACCGCAACACAATGACATGCCCCACCAAGAGACGATGCCATCGATGGGCGGAGAAAACCGCCATGCGAGAACATATAGGGATCTGGGTTGGCGTCCTACAGCGTCTTGACTTATTCCCAATAGGACTTCCCAATAGGACGTTTCACATGTGGCGCGCCCCAGCCC
>JBIIJA010000229.1:0-4415 GCA_044234195.1 Cyanobium sp.
TGGCTGCTGGTGTTGCTGGGGGTGGATAGCGATGGCCTGCTGCTGGTGGGCGGATCCGCTGCCCTGCTGCTGGCCCTCCTGCTGGCCGCACTCCCCCTCGCGGCTTGGGGGCAGGCGGGGGTGTTTGTGCTGTTGGTGGCAGTGGGGTATGGGTTGGTGCGGCGCTGGTCGGCCCGCACAGCCGGGGCTGGAGCCCTGTTGCCGCCCCCGCGGGCGGATCAGGCCGATGTCATCAGCTGCTTCGCCCCCGATGGTCGCGGCAGAGTGCAATGGAAGGGACAAAGCTGGGCGGCCCAAAATCTGGAACCCAACAGGCCCCTGAGCCCGGGCGAGCGGGTGGCGGTGATGGGTCGGGAGGGCAACTGCCTGCAGGTGATGGCCAAGGAGAAGAGGCCAGATCCAGCTTGAGCGCAGGAGAGGGCCGGCTCCAAGAACTGAGAACGGACCTCAAGCAAAAGCATCAGTCAAAAAAGAGCAGGCTGACCACCTTGCCCATGTCTTCAGCGGTGCGGCAACTGGCCAGAAGGGTTTCGCTGTCGTGGAAGGCGTAGCAGATCAATTGATCACAGCGGCTGATGATGTCTTGATTGCAGAGGCTGCTGGCCATCGGCAATGACAATTCGTCGTGCTCTGGCTTCTCCACCAGGTGCAACACCTGCTCCAGCTGCTCGCGAGACTCGCTGGGCTGGCGCGCCAAGCTCTGGGGCAGCAACACCGTGAGTCGGCCTGGATCCACCTCCAGCACACTGCGAATCACCGCTGAATTCACGCCCTGGGCTCCAGAGGTGATCAGGTTGTGGCCCTCATGGGCCAGGGAGCGCGCCACCAGCTCCACCAGATGGATGGACACCACCGGCACATGACGGCTCCCCAGGATGGCGATCCGGCGTTTTCCCTTGTCCTGGAGCATGGCTAGCTCCTGGGCCAGGGTGTCAATCCTGTCGAGAGCCGGAAGATCGAGAGACCGGGTCACCCGTCGTACGCCCGCATTTCACTTCTGGAAGCTAGCAGCGCTTCTGCTGCTCAAGGCAGCCCCAAGCGCTCAAACAGCCTCTCGAAGTGACAATTCTCTTCCACCAGCCGCATGGCATAGGTGGCCTTCACGGGTTCATGAAGGCGCACATGCCCAATGGCGGCCTCCACCACCTCCACGGTGGTGAGGGTGTCATGGTCGACTTTGAGCACGGGCACCTCCAGCTCTTCCGCCCGATTCAGCAGTTGGGGCAAGGGCTCCCCCACTCCGGTGAGGATCAGGCATTGGGTGGAGGCCTCCAAGGCAGCGAGCTGGATATCCGTGCGATCGGCCCCAGTCACCACAGCCATATTGCGCCGCCGCCGAAAAAATTCCATGGCGGAATTCACATTCATGGCCCCGATCGACAGGGTTTCCACCAAGAGATCGAGCCGTTCACGGGAGCAGAGAACGCGGGCCTGAAGCCGTTGGCTCAGCTCCTCCACCGTGACGCTCCGCAACAGTGGGCTCCGAGGCATCACCCCCAGAACAGGCACGCCCACCCCTTCGAGGGCAGGGATCAGATCCTGCTTCAGGGCGGCGATGGCCTCTGGGGGCACCCCATTGATCACCACCCCAGCCAGCAGCGACCCCAGCTGGCTCTGGACCTCCAGGAGGGGTTCCACGTCCCGGCTGTCCTGCCAGGGGTGCACCAGCATCACCACAGCCTCCAGGGCGCGGGCAAGAGGCACCAGGCCCAAGCCAAAAAGCCACCCCTCACTCAGCCGACCGGCACCCTCGAGGATCACCAGACCTCCCCCTTCCTCCTGCAGCCGAGCCCGAAGGGAGTTGACTCCCTCGACCGGCCCCAGCACACCGCTCATCAGCCGCTGGTGGGCAGAGGCCGGTTCCAGCACCGCCAGGGAGGGAATGAGCTGGGTGTCCTCCAACCCGAGGGTGGCCCCGATGAAGCGCACATCCGCATCCAACAGGGCATCCCCCTGTTGGTGGATCTCGTGGGAATCCAGACAGGTGGCTAGAGGCTTGCCGAAGGAAAATTTCACCCCTTTTCGGCGGAGCTGCTGGGCCAGGCCCAGGACCACGGCTGACTTTCCGCTGAAGGGTTCGCAGGAGCCAATCAACAGCGGGCTAGGCATGGAGAGGCCTCAAGGGAGCCAGTCTGTGGCAGATTCTTGCAGCATGGCGGATCAAGACCAGGGTGGGCCCTGGCTCAAGGAGCATGGACACCGCCTCTTCCCGATCCAACTCCAGCCCCACGCCAAGCGTCACGGTGGCCATCACAGGGGCGAGCGGTGCCCTTGGCCAAGCCCTGATCAAGCGCTGGCATACCCGAGGAGCCCAGGTGATCGCTCTCACCCACCGCCCAGAGGGGAGGGAAGCCTCAACGCTGCAGGTGCGCGATTCGCAAGGGCAGGTGATCCCCCTGCGGCAGGTGAGCTGGCAATGCGGCAAGGAAAGCGAGCTGGTACCCCTGCTGGCGGAGGTGGACGTCCTTGTCCTCAACCACGGTGTCAACCAACGGGGGCGGCGGGATCTCGCGGCCCTCACCCTGGGGGTGGAGGTCAACGCCCTAAGCCACTGGCGGCTCCTTGAGCTCTTTGCCCAGGAGGTGGCCAAACGCAGGTCAAAGGGCGAGGTGTGGGTCAATACATCTGAAGCGGAGATTCAACCGGCCCTGAGCCCGATCTATGAGATCAGCAAGCGGCTCATGGGCCAAATTTTGAGCCTGCGGGCTCTCGATCTCGCCTCCACCCCAGCCCAGCCGGGCTCGGAATCCACACTCCGAGTGAGGAGGCTCGTGCTGGGCCCCTTCCGCTCCGAACTCAATCCCCAAGGGTTGATGTCGGCGGACTGGGTGGCGGGTGAAATTTTTCGGCAGGTGGGCTGGAATTGCAACTTGATCATCGTCAGCATCTTTCCCACCACCTATGTGCTGATGCCCCTAGCGAGCCTGAGCCGTTGGATCTACGGCAAGCTGTTGACCCGGGGGGCCAGCTGAGTTGAGGGCAGCGAGGCGTCGAGGATCCTCCGAAGGAAAAAGAGCAGGAGGAGGCATCCTCAAAACGGGGGGATGCTCAGAACCGGCGATGAGACGTCGGCATTAGAAGTCGCGATCCGTGAGGATTTCGCAGCCATCGCTGCTCACCACGATGGTGTGCTCCCACTGGGCTGAGAGGCTGCCGTCCACGGTCACCACGGTCCAGCGGTCCTTGAGGGTGCGGCAGGCTTTGCTGCCCGCATTCAAGATGGGTTCCACCGCCAAGGTCATCCCAGGACGGAGGGAGAGATTGGGCAGCTCCCTGGTGCGGTAGTTGAACACCGAGGGTTCCTCATGAAGATTGCGCCCCACCCCATGGCCGGTGAAGTCTTCCACCACGGCATAGCCATGGGCTTCCACGTGATCCTGCACGGCACCCGCCAGCTCCAACAGGGTGCTGCCGGCACGAATGGTGGACAAGCCACGCATCAGAGCCTCCTGGGCGATGCGGCTGAGGCGTTGGGCCTCCTCGCTCGCCGTGGCGCCCACTGGGATCGTGATGCAACTATCGCCGTGGTAGCCCTCAAAGCAGGCCCCCGTGTCCACCTTGAGGAGGTCGCCCTCCTTGATCACCCGCTTGCCACTGGGAATGCCATGCACCACCTCGTTGTTGATGCTCGCGCAAATGCTGGCGGGAAAGCCGTGATAGCCCTTGAAACTGGGAACGGCTCCCATCTCCCGGATGCGCTTTTCGGCCAAACGGTCGAGATCGCCTGTGGTCATCCCCGGGGCCACGGTTTCCGCAATCTCCCGTAGCACGGTGGCCACGATGCGGCTGGCGGTGCGCATGATGGCGATCTCCCGGGCGGATTTCACCTCCACTCCACGGCGCGTGTTCTGGATGCGCGGTCCGGTGCGGGTGGTGGCCCCTTGGCCACCCTTGTCCTGACCCTGGGCCCCACTGGAGGAGGCAAGCAAATCGGCAAAGAGCTTCATGGCAGGGCGAAACGCGCCTCACAGACAGAACAGAGTCCCCACGCTATCGGTGAACTGCCGCCAACTGCGCTCAAGGCCATGGCCGAAGACAAGCCACCCGCCCGTTCGTTGCCCCTGATGGCGAGATTCCGAATGGCCCATGCCACGGTGGCCCCCTGGGTGTTGGCTCCCCTCTTCCTCACAGCGTCGACAGGAGTGGCCTACAGAGTGCTGCGGGATTGGCTGGGTTGGAACCGCGACCGGGCCCATGGCCTGATGACCCTCCATGAGGGGGAGTGGCTCAAACCACTCTTTGGACGCCATGGGGAAACCCTCTACGTGCTGCTCAACGGGTTGGGCCTGCTTTGGATGATGGGCACCGGCTCCGTGCTGGTGTGGCAGCGGTTCCAGCGCTGGTGGAGGGCGACTGGGAAGGAGGGCACCTGAGAAGGTCAGCTCTTTGTTTGGCTCGACCCCTAGGAAGCTGGA
>JBIIJA010000230.1:0-4404 GCA_044234195.1 Cyanobium sp.
CCTCACCAGTTTCGGGCCCGACTCGCAAGATCAAGGGGCTCTCTTCCTGATCCAGAGGCGCGGGGCCCTCCATTTGGCCGATCGTGGAGAAATGACTGAGGAACTTGCCGCCAAGCTCTCTCCTGAATGGGCCTCTTTCCCAACCCTTGCTGGCAACAGTTATTACGGTCAACCAGTCAAGCGTTTTGAAGAGCTCAAGCGCTTTTATGAGGATAATCTCATCCAACTCCGTCAGCTGCCCCAACAGCAGTGGGAGCGAGTAGCCATCCAGCAAGTGAATCCTTGCAAGGGGGATAGCCTCGATTGTCAACTCGAAAAAATCCGCTCAGGCAATCGCTGAATATCATCAGTTTGAAGTGATCCTTAAATAATCTATAATTTTCTAAATTTATGATCCCCACTTATCTCTTGCCAGCCCTCCGGGGCTGGTTTTATTTTGATGTCAATTTCTCCTGTCCCTGGGCAGGCGTGCCTAGGGCTCATTCTGCCGAAAACGCTCTTTGCCAAGCGTCGCCTGGGCAATGAGGTAAGCCCCGACCGCGGCGGCCAAAAATCCCAAGCCATTGCGCAGCAGTGGCAGCAGATCGTGGGTGCGCGTGATGATCGGCGCCACGCCAAATACACCGAAAAGAATGATCCATAGCGGCGAGAGCAACAGCACCCACACCCACTCGAAACGGCGTCCGGCCTGCCTGGGGAAGGCGGCAAAGCCCACGATCAATCCACCGAGAATGGACGTGCAGAGCGTGAGGAGCCACTGCTCCTGGGGCAACCCAGGCACCACTTGGCACCCCCCGATGGCCAAGCATTCCTTCACGGTGTGGAGTGCGTCCAACACAGCCCCATCCCGGCCGTGATCGCGAACGTAGTACTGGTTGCCAAATCGGGTCTGCAGTTCCACCCAAAACGTTCGTGGCATGAGGGAAAAGAGGGCATCCCCCACGTTGAAATTCAGAAGATTTCCCCCCCGTTCATCAGCCACGAGCAACAGGCTCCGATCATCCAGTTTCCAGAAGTCCTTCACCGCCAAGCCCGGGGTGCGGTCGTATTGGGTCAGCACGCGCAATTTCCAGCCGCTGGTGGAGGCAAAGTCGTTGAGCTCGCTTTCCAGGGCGCTGCGTTGGCCGTCGGTGAGCAGCCGCGCTAAATCGATCACTGGCGTTGGGTGATCGGGGAGGAGATCTGGATTGTCATCCGCCTGGGCCGCCGCACTCCACGCTGGATTCCAAACCACCACCAGGGCCAACAGGATGCCGATCAAGGCCTTCCCCACCCGACTCCCGATCCAATGCCATGCGCTGGAGACCATGATGGCTCCCTCCCCCGAAACCATGTTTGGGCATTCTCTCTGATATGCCGCCTCAACCACTGGAGGTCCCCTCTCCACAAGCCCACGCAACGCCGCTGTGGCTGGCGGAGCGTCTACAGGCTGCGGGAGGGAGCGTGCCCTTTCGCACCTACATGGATTGGGCTCTCCACGACCCCGAGCACGGGTACTACGGCGGGGGACGAGCCCGCATCGGCCCTGGGGGTGATTTCGCCACATCTCCATCGCTGGGACAGGAATTTGCCGCCCTGCTGCTTCCCCAGCTGATCGACTGGTTGGAGCAGCTGGAGGGGGATCGGCTCAGCCTGGTGGAGACCGGACCCGGCGAAGGCCATCTGGCAGGCCAGTTGGCGCAAGGGCTCAGCCAGCTGCGTCCCGATCTGGCCTCTCGAACCGAACTGGTGCTCCAGGAGCCCAATCCGGGCATGGCCGCCCTCCAACAACAGGCCCTCCAGGGAGCCTCCCTGCCGATCCGCTGGTCGGATTGGCAGGGCCTCCACCGAGCTCCACTGAGGGGGGTGGTGATCGCCCATGAGGTGTTGGATGCTTTGCCAGTGGATCGTGTGGTGTGGGATGGGCTCCAGTGGCGCTGGCAGCACGTGGGGAACGAGGGTGGGCATCTTTGCCTCCTCCCCGGGCCCGCGCTGACGTCTGAGGAGTTGGCCGCGATCCCCGCTTTTGATCCAGCAGAGCCTGGCCGCGCGCCAGGCTGGTGCACCGAAGTGCACTCCGCAGTGGGGCCGTGGCTCCAGGCCTGCGGCCAGGCCCTCGAGGCAGGGGTGTTGTTGGTGATCGACTACGCCCTGGAGGCCCGTCGCTACTTCTCCCCCTGGCGCGACAACGGCACCTTGATGGCCTATCGGCGCCAGCAGGCCTCCGCTGACCCCCTTTTGGAGCCCGGTGCGTGGGATCTCACGGCCCATCTCTGTTTGGAAGGGCTCGAGCAGGCTGCCCGCGCAGCCGGTTGGACCCTTCTTGGGGAGCGCCGCCAGGGAGAAGCCTTGCTGGCCCTTGGACTGGCCCAACGGTTGTCGGCCCTTAGCCAATCGCCCTCCCTGGACCTGAACGAGGGTCTCCGGCGCCGGGAGCAACTCCTCCGTCTGGTCGATCCCCTGGCCACTGGCGAGTTCCGTTGGCTGGTGTTTGAGCGGCTCAGGCCAGGCATCTCCGCTGGCCCCTTCACCAGTCGTTGCCTTGGGGAACCGCCCCCGATGGAGGGGATGGAGACAGCCGGTTGAACGGGGAGGAGGGCGCTCAGCTGGCGGGGCTCAGCTGATGGCTGAGGAGGGCCTCAAGAATCGTGCCTGCGTCGACGTCATCACGCACCACCACTTTGCCGATGGCGGTTGGCAACACAAACCGCACCAAGCCATTGCGCACTTTTTTATCGCTCTGCAGGGTGTTGAGCACGGCCTCAGGATCAAGGGGGGCCAGGGTGAGCGGCAGCCCGGCGGCAGATATCAGGGCCCGTTGGCGGGCTTCGGCATCGGCGTCCCAAAGGTTCATGCGCCGGGCGATGGTGCCGGCCATCAACATTCCCAGGCCCACTGCCTCGCCGTGGAGATAGGTGGTGTAGCCCGTGAGGGTTTCCACCACATGGCCGAGGGTGTGGCCGTAATTGAGCACGGCCCTGAGCCCGCCCTCCCGCTCATCCGCCGCCACCACTTGCGCCTTGGCCGCTGCCGATTTCTCCAAAATCTCCTGCAACACCTTCGGGCCAACGGCCTCCCGACTGGCCAGCCCTGCCGGGGGGAGGCTTTGGGCATGGGCCTCCAAGGTTTCAAACAGGCCGGGATCGCCGATCACGCCATATTTGATCACTTCCGCCATCCCCGCCCGAAATTCCCGTTCAGGGAGGGTGGCCAAGACCTCTGGATCGATCAGCACGGCCTTGGGCTGGTGGAACGCCCCAATGAGATTTTTGCCACCGGGGTGGTTCACCCCTGTCTTTCCTCCGATGGCGGCATCCACCATGGCCAGCAGGGTCGTGGGCACTTGCACCACAGCCACCCCTCGAAGCCACGTGGCGGCGGCAAATCCCACCATGTCACCCACCACTCCACCTCCAAGGGCCACCATGAGGGAACTGCGCTCCAGTCGGTGCTGATAGGCGGCGTCGTGAATCATCGCCACACTGGCAGGGGTTTTTTGCTCTTCCCCGGCCTCCAGCACCAGCGACTTCACCTCCAGGCCCGCTTCTTTGAGGCTGTGCTCGGCCTGATGGCCATAGCACTGGTGCACCACAGGGTTGCTCACTAGCAGCACGCGGCTGCCGGGTTTCACCGCATGGGTGGTGACCCATTGCCCCAATCTGGCCAGTCCTCCGGTGCTGATCACGATGGGATAGGGATCGTGGGGCAGAGCCACCTGGATCACCTTCTCCTGCGGAGACACGGCGGATGCTTGGGCAGACATGGGGGGAAACTCGTAAGCTCGGGCGATGGCCCCATTCTCAGCTGCGGACTCTGACTCGGACCGCGCCGAGGGATCTCAGTCGCTTCCATGGCTCGTGCCCTGGTTGTTCATGGCGCCCGCCCTGGCGCTGTTGGCGCTCTCCGTTCTCCTGCCCGCCGCCATGGCCCTGCTGCTGAGCTTCACCAGCAGTGGTTTGGATGTGGACGCCCCCCTGCAGTTCATTGGCCTGGCCAACCTGCGGCGCCTTCTGAGCGATCCGATGATGGCCCGGGTCACCCTCACCACATTTCTCTATCTCCTCGGGGTGGTGCCGCCCATCGTGCTTGGCTCTCTTGCCTTGGCCGTGCTGGTGAATCGCCGCCTGCCGGGTATCTATCTCTTGCGGGCTGCCTACTACACACCCGTGCTGGTGTCGTTGGTGGTGGCTGCGATTGCCTTCCGTTGGCTTTATGCGGAAAACGGCTTGATCAATGGCTGGCTGAGGGCCTTGCTGGGTTCGGCTTTCACGCCGATCGGTTTTCTCACCTCTCCAGCCCTGGCTCTGCCATCGGTGATGCTGGTTACTTTCTGGAAAGGATTGGGCTACTACATGGTGATTTTTCTGGCGGGTTTGCAGGGAATTCCCGCCGAGCTCTACGAGGCGGCCGCCCTCGATGGCTGCG
>JBIIJA010000398.1:0-2637 GCA_044234195.1 Cyanobium sp.
GTGCGAATTGGTGAGGTCTTGGCGCGTGAGGCTCCCGTTGAAGCTGATATTGTGATTGGAGTTCCCGATTCTGGAATCCCTGCTGCCATTGGCTTCTCACAGGTTACGGGCATCCCTTTTGGAGATGGTCTGATCAAGAATCGCTACGTGGGTCGCACCTTTATTCAGCCCACCCAGGCCATGCGCGAAGCTGGCATCCGCGTGAAGCTCAACCCCCTTCCTGATGTGTTGTTTGGCAAGCGGGTCGTGGTCATTGACGATTCGATCGTGCGCGGCACCACCAGTCGCAAACTGGTGCAAGCCCTCCGCGATGCGGGCGCCACGGAAGTGCACATGCGCATCAGCTCTCCAGCGGTGACCCACCCTTGCTTCTATGGCATCGACACCGACACCCAGGACCATCTCATCGCTGCCCGGCTCAGCCTGGCGGAGATTGAGCGCCATCTGGGCGTGGATTCCCTCGCTTACCTCAGCAAGCAGGGGATGGTGGAGGCCGCCCACACCCATTCCTCCCATTTCTGCACGGCCTGTTTTGATGGCGCTTATCCCATCGCGATGGATGAGCAGATGAAGCGCAGCAAGCTCATGCTCGAACCTGCAGGTCTGGCGGCCCGTTCCTGAGATCAGGCTTTGGGAGGGTGATCTGGCATGGGCCGGTAGGCCCTTGTGGTGATCAGCCAGGGGTGAAACACCTCCAGGAACCGATGTTGCAGGGTGCGGAAAAACACGTCGATCAGGGCCGGATCATCGAGATGGAAGGGATACTCTCCGGCGAAGCCGCGGAAGAAATACCAGTTCAACAGGGCGATGCCGTTGGCACCCAGCCGATCAGCAAACACCTCCAGCTGGCCCGCCGGATCCTTCAGGTGCTCCAGCACATCGAGGCAAACGATCGCGTCAAACCTTTCGGGCAGGCCCCCATCCCCGAGATCTCGATGGCAGCTGATCCGATCAGCGAGCCCCAGTTGGCTCGCCCGCCAGCTCACAAAGGCCCGGTTGCGGGGATTGAGATCTACAAACCACACCCGCTCCACCTGAGGGAGGGCAGCAGCGGCAAGGGCATGGGTGCCGATGCCGCCCCCAAAATCCAGCACCTGCCCACGCACGAAGTGGGCCTGCAACCGAAGTGTATCGGCGATGTAGGCGGCGCTCCCCAGATGCCAATCCGCCAATTCCAGCAGGTGGCTGTCGCCGACGGTTTCCTCATAAAACGCCTCCACCGTGTGTCGATCGAAGGCCCCTGGGTGAAGCGACGCCAGATCAGCGTTGCTGCTCCGCAGCCTGTGCCGCAGCTCCTCTGGGTCGAGGTGCAGGAAGGCGGCCAGCTGTTGCAACAGATCAAATCCGTCGACAAGGAAGCGCTCTACCGTCAGTTCCGATCCCACAGTCGTCCAAAGACCTGTCCCAACCTACGCAGGTCTCGGTTCCCGCCCTGTCCAGCTCCCCCCACATCCGCCATGCTGAGGCTCGTGCTGGAGCTCCAGAGCGATGCGGGTGTTGGTGGTGAGCACCCCCTTGGGGGCTCTCGGCAGTGGTCAGGGTGGGGGGGTGGAGGTGACCGCCATGGGCCTCGTGGCCGGGCTCTTGAGCCGCGGCCACCGGGTGGCTGTCGTGGCCGCCGAGGGCTCGGCCCTGGCCCCCTCCTGCATGGGGGCGGAGCTGCTCACCGCCACTGGCGTTGGCCAACCCAGCTGGCAGCATCGTCCCCGCTCCACCCCGGTGGAGATTCCCGCCCATGCCTTGCTGCCGCGGCTTTGGGAGCGGGCCTTGGCTGAGCGGCATCGCTTTGACGTGTTGCTCAACCTGGCCTACGACTGGTTGCCGTTCTGGCTCACACCCCACCTCTCACCACCGGTGGCCCATCTGGTGAGCATGGGCTCGGTTTCGGAGGCCATGGATGAGGTGATCGAGGGGGTGGCCCGCTGGTGTCCCCAGCGGTTGGCCTTTCACACCGCGACCCAGGCAGCGGATTTCCAGCTGCCTGGGCCGGCGGTGGTTGTGGGGAATGGCTTTGATCCCGCGGCCTACGGCTTTGCTCCCCATCCCGAACCGGTGCTCGGGTGGGCGGGTCGCATCGCGCCGGAAAAGGGGCTGCAGGATGCGGCGCAAGTGGCCCACCGGATGGGTCTTCCCTTACGGGTGTGGGGCCTTCGGGAAGATGAAACCCATGCCCAGGCCGTGGAGGCCTCCGTGCCCCCAGGCACCCTCCAGTGGCGGGGCTTCCTTCCTACAGCCGCCTTTCAAGCCGAACTGGGAACTTGCCAGGTGTTTCTCAACACCCCCAAGTGGAATGAAGCCTTCGGCAATGTGGTGGTGGAAGCCATGGCCACTGGGGTGCCCGTGGCGACCTATGCCCGGGGGGGGCCCGCAGAGCTGGTGCGCGAGGGGCTCAACGGTGCCTTGGCCGCCGCCGATGATCTCGAAGCTCTCGAGGGGGCTGTCAAGCGGGCCTCGGCCGTCCCCCGAACCAGTTGCAGGCAGTGGTTTGAGCAGCACCATTCCATGGCCGCTTTCAGCGAGCGGATCGAGGCCTGGCTGCTCGAGGTGGTGGGCTAGCGGCGGCGGATCACAAGCAGGCCCCGGCTGCGGCCTGAGCCGCTGTCCTGGGTGCCCATCGCCTGCCACAGATCTGTGGCG
>JBIIJA010000231.1:0-4363 GCA_044234195.1 Cyanobium sp.
GAGCGGCTGGCCTCTAGGCGTTGTCGCAGGAGCCGTTCCACCGATGCTTGGAGATTGAGATCCAAGTGGGTATCGAGCAAAAAGTTGCCTTCGGAGGCCACCTCACGCCCCACCAAATTCTCCAGATCCCGGCGCACCTGATCGCTGTAGAAGGGAGCCGCTTGCCGTTGCACCCCCCGACAGGCCCCACCCGCCAGACGGATGGGTCGGCGCCGCGCCTTGCGGGCTTGATCGGCCCCCAGCCGGCCCGTGGCCACCATTTTGTTGAGCACCCCGTTGCGGGCGGCGAGGGCCGCTTCGGGATTGACACAGGGGTCATTGCCATTGGGGGAGGGCAGCAGGCCCACCAGGAGAGCGGCCTCATCGCTATCCAACTTGGAAGCGGGCTTGTCAAAGAGGCGACGGGAGGCATCTTCAAAGCCCCACCCGGCGCCGAGATACACCCGGTTGAGGTAGCTCAATAGCAAGTCGCGCTTGCTGAAACGCGCTTCCAACTGCAGGGCCACCAAGAGCTCCCGCCACTTGCGCTCGAGGGTTTCCCCCTGCCCCACCAGATCCGGATAGAGGCTCCGGGCCAGCTGCTGGGTGAGGGTGCTGCCACCCTCCAGCACCCGCCCGCCGAGAAGATTGGTGAGCAGTGCCCGGCCGGTACCGATGGGATCCACACCGGGATGCCACCAAAAGCGACTGTCCTCACTGGCCAGCAGGGCCGCGATCAACACAGGCGGGTAATCACCGAGACGTCCCAGCTCCCGGTGGCGCTGATCCTCCGCTGAAGAGAGGGGCCGGCCGGTGCGGTCGTAGAGCACCAGTGGCCCCCGGACCCCCGCCAGGGACCCATGGATCGGCATGCGCAGGGCGGAGAGGGCCAACACCCCGAGGGACAGACCAGTGAGGGCCGCCAAGATGGCTCCTGCCCGGCGCAGAGCCCCCTGAACCCTGGGGTTCACTTGCCGCTCGAAGCTGATTTCAGGCAGGCCACCCTCCTCCGCGGGGCCGAAACGCACCTGATCCCCGTGGCGCAACACCAGCTGCTTCACCCGGCGGCCTCGCCACCAGAGGCCATTGGTGGAGCCGCAATCCGTCAACAGCCAGTGGTTGCCATGACGTTCCAGCAGGGCATGGCGCCGGCTCACGGCCGGGTGCTCCACAGGGAGATCGGCGTTGGCATCCCGACCGATCCCGTAGCAGGAGCCATGGAGCGCGATCCTGAGGGGAAGGTGCCCAGGCACATGGAGCTCCACCTTGGCCGGTGTGGTGGGCCCTGGGCCGCCTGCCCAGCGCTGGACCCTGGTCCAGCCCTCAGTCATGGGGGGCATCACCGGAGCGTCTCGAGCGGGTGAGGTGCACGACAAAACAGAGCACGGCCACGTTGATCGCCACGTCGGCCAGGTTGAAGATGGGGAATTGGATGGGCACCAAAGCCAAAAAATCCACCACCGCTCCCAGCCGCCAGCGGTCTAACCCATTGCCCAGGGCTCCCCCCAGAAGGAAGCCAAACCCCAGGCTGGCCCATCGCCCGCCCAGGGGTTGGCGCAGGATCCACAGCAACAGACCTGCGCTCACCACCAGGCTCACCAGCGCCAGCAGCCGGGGCGCTCCTGTGAACAAGCTGAAGGCGGCTCCGGTGTTGCTCACCAGATGGAGATCCAGCCATCCGGGTAAGAACCCCCTGGGCACCCCCGCAGGGAGGTTGTTGAGGGCCCAGCGTTTGCTGAGCTGATCCAGGACCACCACAGCCAGGGCCACAGCCAGGGCGAGACGGCGACAGAGCTGGGGGCTCGCCCAGGGGGAGGCGTTCTTCACGTGGACACCAGCAAGAGCCGCCGCAGCACCCAGGCCAACAGGCCCACGGCGCAGCAGAGAAGCAGTTGGGGAAAGATCGCCAGGCTGTAGCCCATCAGCAAGACCCCCGTGCTGCCGCCCCAGCGACCCGCTAAGCCACCCAGCAGGAGGTTGGCCAAGCCGCAGAGCTGCATCACCAAGAGCCCGAGAACGGCCGCCCCCGTGAGAGCCAAAGGATCATCCATGCCGCTTTGGCGGGCCAGCTTGCCACTCAACCAGGCGGCTGGCAGAAAACCAGCCAGATAGCCAAACCCGGGATCCAGGAAGTAGCCGAGCCCCCCTCCTTCATGAAACACCGGCATCTGGAACAGCCCCATGGAGAGGTAGGCCACGGCGGCGAGCAGGGCGGTGCGGTGTCCCCCTACCAGGGCGGTGAGCAGGAGGGCAGGCACCTGGAGGGTCACTCCCAGGGGACGGAGGGCCCAACCAGCACTCTCTGGAAAGGGGACGGCCGCCGACACCAATCCCCCAGCCAAGATCAATAACAATCCGGCGATGGCGCCGCTCCAGGTGGCAAGGGCCCGCAACACGTGGCTTGTCTCGAAGCGGCCCCATCCTGCAGCAGGCTGTCTCCTGTGCAAAGTGGGGATGACCTGCTCCCATCGGAGCCCATGTCCCCATCCGCCACCCCTGGGCCGAGCCCCCCAATCGGAGCCCGCGTGCGTCTGAATGACTCCGTGCCCTATTTGAAAACGGCCGATCCCATGCCCATGCTCCGCCCGCCAGATCTGGTGGATCCCGCAGAGATCGGCGTGGTGGTGGAACAGCGGGCCCGCGATCAGCTGGCGGTGCGGTTTCGGCGTGGCACCTTCCTCCTTTCCGCCTCTGCTCTCCAGAGCGTGCTCACTCCCGAGGAAGAGGAGCACTGAGGGGGTGGCGGGTCCAGACCTGCTCCGCAGCGCGAAGGGCTGGGGCGGGTCCCACCAGGCTGAGGCTGGGTCGTGGCAACCATCGCCCCGCGGCCTCCAGCAGGTGGGCCGTGGTGAGTTGCCCCGCCTGCTCCAGCTGGGATTCCAGCTGATCGACGGGCAATCCATGGCTGAGCACCAGGGCCAGCCGTTCCGCGAGCTGGCTGCAGGTTTGGCGGCCCATGGCGTCTTGGCCCCGGTATTTCGCCAGGGCCAGGGTCAGGGCTTCCGGGGCGATGGCCTGCTCGTGTAGCGCCTGCCATTCATCCAGCAGGCAGGAGGTGGCCTCCGCCGCCCGCTCCGCTGAGGTGGAGAGGTGCACCACAAAAGGGGATGCCCCGCAGCGGGCGGGAAGGTGCACCCCCACGTCGTAGGCCAGGCCCCTCTCTTCCCGCATGGTGAGAAACAGGCGACTGGACATGCCAGCTCCGAGGTGGGCCTGCAGCAGCCTCAGGGCCAGGGCATCAGGATGGCCGTAGGGGACGGTGCAGGCCCCCAGGAGCAACACCAGCTGTTCGGTGTCCTCCTGGAGGCAGCCGATGCGGCTTGGGCTGGATGGGGACGAAGGGGGGAGTTCGGATCCAGGAGCGTGCACCTCCCAGGGATGGCGATCTAGAGCGCTGTTGAGCAGGGCCTCCACCCCTTCCGGGGAGTCGCCACAGAGAATCAGCACGGCTCCCTGTGCCCCCAGCTGATCAACCAGGGGCTGGAGATGGCCCCTGTCCAGCTGGGCCAGGTCGGCCTCCACCCCCAGGGGGTCGTGGCCGTAGGGACCCTCATTGAAGAGCAGGTGCCGCAGTTGGTCGTTGGCCTGCTGGAAGGGATCCTCCCGTTGACGTTGGAGGGTTTGCAGGTTGAGTTGGCGTTCCAGATCCACCTGATCCGGCTTGAGGGTGGGTTGGCGCACCATCTCCAGCAGCAGGGGGAGTAGGAGTCCGGCATCTTCCGCTCCGCAGTGGAGGGCCAGGGTGAGGGCATCCTCTGAGGCTTCGGCCCGCAGGGCTGCGCCAGCCCCCTCCACCCGATCTGCCAGGGCCTCCGCATCGAGATCACCGCAGCCCCGGGTCATCAGACCAGCCAACAGTTGATGGGCCCCCCGTTGGTGGCGGGGATCGGCACTGCTGCCCCCACGAATCACCAGCCTGGCCGCCAGAACTCTGGGGCCGGGGCGTTGAACCACCACCAGGGGGAGCCCCCCCTCCAGGACCTGGCGCTGGGGATGGATGGCCATCTCTCCCCTCATGCTGGCACCGCCTCGAGCACACAGGCCCGCTGAGGATCGAGGCTGGCCAGGGCCTGCTGTTGCAGACGGGAGGGACTCCAACGCTCCAACATCTCCAAGGGGGCCGCCAGGGTTGGATTGCGGCCCCAAAGCCGAGAATTGCCAATGAGCCCGGCCACGCCAGCGGCGGCCTCCAGGCCGAAGCGGTAGCTGTTGCTCACCAGCCGCCGGGCTCGTGCCCATTCCTCCTCCCCCAAGGGGCTCTCCATCACCTCCTGCCACACCCCGGTGATCGCCGCACGCACGTCGGGGAGATCCTCCTTGGCGCACACCGCTTCCAAGAGAGCCAGGCTCCCGCATTCCATGGTGTGCAGATCCAGGTCGATGC
>JBIIJA010000232.1:0-4360 GCA_044234195.1 Cyanobium sp.
ATCTTCCAGGCCGCCAAAGCCCGCCAGCTCCTCTACCCCGCCCTCACCCGACTGCTCGATCGCAGGTGCCGTGATCGCACCATCACCGCTGAGTTGCAGGAGTGCCGCGAGGCCCTGCAGGCCGCCCAGTCGATCGCCTCGGGACGCCCCCGCCAGCTGCAGCCCGTGCTCTCCGCCCGCCAGACGGCCCACCAGTGCATTGCCCTGGCCTCAGTGCCCCTCGATCAGCGGCCCAAGCCCATCTCCACCGGCATTCCCTCGCTGGATCTGGACATGCGGGGTGGCGTGGTGCCCGGCCAAGGAGAAGGCACCTGGGTGCTCGCCGCCCGCTCCGGTGTGGGCAAGACCACCATGGCCATCGCTGCGGCCATGGGCCTGGCCTGCAATGGCGCTTCTGTGCTGGTCTTCTCCTGCGAACTCACCCGCCAAGCGATCCTCTCCAGGCTCCTGGCCCACTACTGCCGCCGCGCCATCGGCCACAGCAGCCCCCTGTATTCGGCCAATGACCTGGAAGGGCGGGGCAAGGTGATCGCTGGAGACGATCTGGAGCGACTGCTGGGGTGGCATGAGCGCTTTGAGGCGGGCCTCCAGCCCGATGGTTCCCCCATGGGGGAGGTGCTTTACGAGTCGCGCTTTGGCGCCACGGTGGAGGATTTCTGCGAGCTGGTGGAAGACACCAAAGCAGCCCACCCTGCCCTCTCGGTGGTGGTGCTCGATCACTTCCATGCCATGGGCTCCAGCCCCGGCTACGGCACTCACACCACCGCAGAACTCGCTAACCGCGCCATGGCAATCAAGGCCCTGGCGGGCCGCTGTGAGCTCGACATCCTCGTCGTCGCCCAGCTCAACCGGGGTGCTTACGGCTCCACCACAGGCCCGGATGTGTCGCACCTGGCCGGGACATCTGAGCTGGAGCGCTTTGCCTCAGCGGTCTGGCTGATCGATCGCCCCAAGCCACCCGATGGCGCTCCGCCGCCCAAGGGCGTGTTGGAGGTGCACCACGGCAAGTTCCGCCACGGCCAGACCACCGACCTCGATCTGAACCGCACCCTGATCCGCATCGACCGAGCCCACTGCTTCCTCGAATCCGACGAGGCGCGCATCGCCTTCTCTGGAGCCCACCTCTATCCCCATCTGTCCCAGTCATGAGCCCTTCCAATTCCAGAAAGCCAAAGCCCTGGCCTGATCACGTCATTGAGGCGGTGCGCGAAACAGCCCAGATTGCTGAGCTCTTCCCTCGCTCGGCCCTGCAGCGCTCCGGTCGCGCCTATCTCACCACCTGCCCTTGGCACAACGACAAGCGACCCTCCCTCACGGTCAACCCCCAACGCAACCGCGTCCATTGCTTCGTGTGCGGGAAGGGCACCGATGCCATTGGCTGGCTTCAGGACAGGCAAGGCCTGACCTTTGCAGAGGCTGTGCAGGAGCTGGCGGGGCGCTATGGCATTCCCCTGCCAGAGGAAGACCCGGAAGCGGCGGCCCAAGCAGACGCCCTGCGCAAGGAACGGCAACGCTTGCTTACCTGGAGGCAGAAACAGCAGGAGGCCTTTCATCAGGCCCTCCTGGACGACATTGCCGCTCAAGGGCCCGCCTGGGCCTACCTGCAGGAGCGAGGGATCACCCCCGACACCGCCATCACCTGGGGGCTGGGGCTCAATGCCCGCCGCCTCATGCTTCCCATCTGCGATTTCCAGGGCCGTTGCTGCGGCTTCTCCGGGCGCACCCTCGCAAGCGAGGAACCCAAATACCGCAACAGCGCGAGCGATGCCCTCTTCTGCAAACACCAGCTGCTCTTTGGGCTGCACCACGCCGCAGACTCCATCCGCCGCAGTGGAGACCTGCTCCTTGTGGAGGGTCCGCTGGATGTGATCCAGCTGCACCAGGCCGGCTTCCCCAACGCAGTCGCCGCCATGGGCACCAGCCTCTCGGCTGAGCAGCTGCAGTCGCTCATCAGAGCAGGGGCCAGGCGGTTGCTGGTGGCCTACGACGGGGATCCCGCAGGGCGCAAGGCCACAGGGCGGCTGATCAGAGAGCTCCATCCCCATCTGATTGCAGGGGGGCTGGATCTGGCAGTGGTGAGCCTCCCTGCCGGATCTGATCCCGATGGGCTGATCCGCAAAGAAGGGGCTGGGGCCCTCCAGAAGCTTTTGGATGGGGCCACCCACTGGCTCAGCTGGGAGCTCGATCAGCTCCTGGCTCCCCTTCTGGCGAATCCCGATGACCTCTCGGCGGTGCAGCGCTGTGAGCGCCAGGCCAAAGAGCTTCTGGCCATGCTTCCCCCAGGAGCCCTCCGGCAGCGGGCGGAGCAGAGGCTCCAAGAGGGGTTGGGGGTGGTGCCCAAGGTGGTGTGCTTCAAAGCCAAGGCGCGACAGGGGGATAGTGGGCTTCTGGCCAAGGGAGCACAGCCCTGGTCTCCCTGTACATCAGACCCCGACTCAGCAACAGAGCTCGATGGGGCCACAGCCATCGAGCGGGCAGAGCTGCGGGCCTTGCGGCTCTTTCTCTGCAACCCTGTCTGCCGTGATTCCCTGGGGGTGCTTGTGATCCACAACGAGCTTTACCGGTGGGCTCAGGCCTGCCTGGTGGAGGCCCATCGGAGGCTCAGTAGGCCCATCCGCAGTGCGCAGGAGGATCCACTGCCCAGGGCGGTGATGGCCATGGGGCCTCAACTAGAGCCCCGGCTCGCTGCTCTTTTGGAGAGCCTTTGCACCATGGATTCACACTCTCGTGAGGCGCTCTTTCTTAAGCCTGAAGGGGAGATGATGGCGGTGTTGGATGTGTTGGAGACGGTGGGGTGAACGCTTGCCATCACCTGGCTGCAGACAGCATTCCCCGTAAGCGTTGTTCTTACGGTGGCGGCTAGGTGCATGGCGATGTTCGGCAGGCTTACTACACATGGCTGGCTCATCAACTTTCTTGATACAGGATTGAGTAGAAACATTTACAACGCAGTCTCTGATCCTGCGCGGGTCTTTAATCGGTAGCGCATCCGTAACAGTTCTCCATTCTGCTCCACATCCGAAAGTGGCCACGGCAAATGCCTCATCTAGTGCGGGTGTGCTACGGGCTGAGCTGCGGTGGTGGCTCGTTAGCTCGGCTGTGTTTTATTTTTTTGGCCGTGGCGGACCTTGACCCTTGAATAAGGGTGATGGGCCCTTTACTGCGCCCATCACTGAACATGATAAGATTGTACTGCTATAAGTAGCAAGAATGCGCCTCCAACTCAACTGCTGCTCAAGGCAAGTCATAAATTTTTTGGTCAGTTCAAACATTGTTCTTGTTTTCATCGGAGGATGGGGTTGTACTTCAAAGCCGCCAAATCCAAAATATTCCAAAGGAGTTGCGCTTATAGTTGAAAGGAAGGTTAATACACAATCTACAAACGAATGTGAACTCAGAATTGGCCTGCTCAATAATACTCACGTCACCTTAGATCGACGAACCGTAAAATACAGAGTGTATGCGGAAGACTTTAACACTTCTATTGTAGAGGGTAACTATCAAGCGGATAGTCCTATAAAGCCGGGCCAGGCTGGAGACAAGAAAGTCTTTAAGGTTAAAAGCGACTGCTCATCAGGCGTGAGTGCCCAGTTTCTGGAATTAGAGGCATCTGGATTGTTCGGAATAACCTACAAGCCCGAGAAATATCCTGAAATACCAGTAGATGTATGCGAAGATGCGGAGAACACGAAATATCTTTTTCGTAACTGTAAGACGTCAATATTAGACTAGCAACTAAGAAGTAAAACCAAGCCTTCTTGCCCAGTAGCTTTCGCTCCTACGTTGACTAGCTCTTGGTTGAGAGACCGGTCGTACCCCATTTAGAATACTTCCCGAATCTGCGCGATAGCTAGAATGCTGGCTCCGACTTGGTCATGAGGTGTAGCGCAACATCCTTGCCAATTCCTCTTCTTGCGCTAATGATCACGACGACTGCCATGTCAGCCATCTGTGGAGCGCTTAACGCCAAGATCAGAAGTGGACAAAGGTCTTAGCAAGGATAGATACCTCAGCTCACGTCTTCTGCATCTTGATGTTGGAAGGCTGCTTTGGGATCACAAAATACCCTAGAGAAGCTGGCTTGGATTCAAAGTCAGAGTTTCAAATGAATTCCTATGCCCCACTATCTTGCTCCGGCATGACAAAGATCTTAGTCACCATGTTTGGAACAAGTTTTTCTGAATAGCCAGCAACAAAGCTCCAGATCAATATCTTAGCCATATCCGCATTGGTTTTCGGATCTACATCTAGTTGTGTAGTCCCACCACGTTGTTCAGCTGACAAGGGGGTGTGAGGTTGCCAGGGTCGGGGTGTCACCGCCCAACCAGGAACCTCACCCCCCATGCATAGCCACCCCATG
>JBIIJA010000233.1:0-4355 GCA_044234195.1 Cyanobium sp.
CCCCCACAAACACCGTGTGATCCCCATGGCTCACCTGGCCCACCACCTCGCATTCCACCGCCCCAAGCGCCGCCTCGAGGATCGGCAAGCCCAAAGGCCCCATTTGGAAGGGGGCGGCGTCGAAGCGACCGCCAATGGCTTTTTGAGGTTTGAAGAACACCGCCGCCAGATCTTTTTGATCGGCGGGCAATACGTTGAGAGAAAAGCGTTCCGTCCGCTGAATGATGCCGTTGCTGGTGGAATCCGCCCGCACGGCCATGACCACCAGGGGGGGCTCAAAGGACCCTTGGGTCACCCAGCTGGCCGTGAAACCATTCACCTCCTCCCCTTCCCGCACCCCACAGATGAAGACTCCATGGGGAATCTTGCGCAGAAGCGTCTTCTTCGCGGCGATGTCGAGGGGGGGGAGGCTCTCAGCTGGAGTCATGGTGCCCTGGATGGTGATGCCCGACTCTAGAAAGGCATCATCCGCGAAGCTCCACCGCGGAAGCACCCACCACGGAGTTCCATGCGGGCCCTGTATCCAGGCAGCTTTGATCCCCTCACCCTTGGCCATCTGGATCTGATCGAGCGCAGCGCCGTGCTCTTTGATGGGCTGGTGGTGGCGGTGTTGCAGAACCCGAGCAAAACCCCAACCTTTTCCCTGGAGCAGCGGCTGCAACAAATCCGCAGGGCCACCGCCCATCTGCAGGGGGTGGAGGTGCGCAGTTTTGATGGCCTCACCGTGAATATGGCCAAAACCTGTGGGGCGGGCGTGATCCTGCGGGGCCTGCGGGCCATGAGTGATTTCGAATTCGAGCTCCAATTGGCCCACACCAACAAAAGCCTGGCACCCCATCTGGAAACGCTGTTTCTTGCCACGGCAGCCCATCACAGTTTTCTCAGCAGCTCGGTGGTCAAGGAGGTGGCCCGCTTCGGTGGGGATGTCTCCCACATGGTGCCCCAGGGAGTGGCGAATGATCTCGTGACGCTCTTTAATCGGTTATCACCTTCCTGTTGACATGTCCGAGACGCGCATCACGGTTCTCGACCAGCTCGATCAGCTGGAGGAGATCGTGCTCGATGGCAGCCGCATTCCCTTCAGCGGTGGGCGCCTGGTGAATGAGCAGGACGCCATTGAAGCGATGGATGCCCTGAGGGACTCCCTCCCCCTGCAGATCTCCCAGGCGGAAGAGCTCCTTCGCCAGCGGGAAGGATTCATTGAAAAAGCGCGCCATCAAGCAGAGGAGATCGTGGCCCAGGCCCGCCGTGAGCGGGAACAGCTGATCCAGAGCTCCGCGATCCGCCAGGAAGCCGAGCGGCAGGGAGCGGATCTGCGCGAACAGGCTCGGCTCCAGGCCGATCAGCTGATGGGCCAGGCCCGCGCCCAAGCTGCCCAGGCTGAGCAGGAGCACCATCTGCGCATGGCCCAGATGGAGCAGGCCTTTGCGGGTCGCCGGCAGCAGCTCGAGCAGGAAGCTCAACAGCGCCGCACCCAGCTGGAGGCCGAGGCTGTGGATCGCTCCCGCCAGCTGATCGAACAACACGAGCGTGTCCGCCAACAGGCCCTCCAGGAGCTGGAAGCGATCCGCCAGGAGGGGGTGCGGGTGCAGCGCGACAGCCAAGCTGAGGCCGAACGGCTCCACCAAGAAGCCATCCAGTTTCGCCAGCAGACCCAGCAACAGTGCGATGCCCTGGTGGCCCGCACGCGCCAGGAAGCCGGCTCGATCCAGGATGGGGCTAACCGCTACGCCGAGCAGGTGCTTGGTGAGCTGGAAACCCGCCTCAAGGACCTTAGCCAGATTGTGTTGGGAGGCCGCCGGGAACTCATGCGCTTGCAGGGGAAAGAGGGTGCCCCCACATCTGCTGCGGCGATCGCTCCCGGTTCCTCCCGAACCGAATCGAGTGCCCAGCAGGGAAGCGAGGGTGAGGGAGACGTGCGTTCCAGAGCCCGGCAGGCCGCCAGCCGGCTGCGGAAGGCTGCAGGAGGCCGGCTTGCGAGCTGAGCCTCCCTTTTTTTACACCCACTCTTTTTGTTTGGATGTGTCCTTCCGGGAGCTTCCCTGAATCAAGAACTGAAAATCACGATCAGGGACAAAGACTCACCTTCTGAACATCCCTCAGAATCCGGCCGATGGTGGCATTGGGCGTGCTTGCTCCATTGGAAATGGCACTGAAATAACGAGGACCCGCTTCGGTGACCAGGAGCCCGCTGATTGAGCGAACCCCTGTCAGCGTTCCGGTCTTCGCATACACCCTTCCATCCAGGCTGGTGCCTTTGTAAAGGTTGCGCAGGGTGCCACGACGCCCGGCGATGGCCATGGAACTCACATAAGTCCGACCGTAGGGATGCTGATCCATGCGCAACAACAGGGCCGTGAGAAAGCGGCTGGTGAGTCGGTTGGTGCGATCCAGGCCACTGCCATCAGCCACGATCACGCCCTGCATGGGCAGACCCTGTTGGCTCAGCCAGACCGTTTCCCTTCGGACAGCCTCCGGCAGATCCCATGTGCCAGCGCCTGAACGCAGCAACACCTCAGCCGTGAAGTTGTGGCTTTCCGTGTTGGCCAAACTCAATAGCCCCTGCATGGAGGTGGAAGGCTCCTCGTGGAGGAGCACCGCGTCAGCCGGGAGAGACTCCTCCGCTGAGACGAGCTGCATCTGAATGTCACCTCCCTGTTGGTTGGCCGTGCGCTTCAGCAGGGCCTGAAGTCGGGAGACGGGATTGGTGACGGCATCGTCAATGGCATTGCTGGTGATGGCCAGGCGGGTGATGGGGGCTCCATAGGACTGGTAGCGATCGGCATAGTTCCAACCCCGGGGCCACCAGGCTTGCTTGGGTTCTTCAGCCACCTGCAGGCGCACGACCGTGCCGGCAGGGCTGGTGCTGCCCCCGGAGCGGAGGGCCAGCTGGGCAAAGCGTTGCAGATGGGGAAGGGCGAGATCAGGATCCCCCTGACCGGTCAGCCGCAGGGTGCCGTCCCCCAGTCTCCAGAGCTGGGTGTTCAACCGAAATTCAGGACCGAGCCGATCCAAGGCAAAAGCGGTGCTCAGCAACTTTTGGTTGGACGCTGGCACCCGGGGGCGCGTGCCATTCACCTCGGCCAGCAGACGGCCAGAGCCATCGGCGATGCTCACACTCCAGAGCTCTCGGTCCCCAGCCAACTGGGCGGCCAGCCGTTGCTGCAAACCCGGACAGCTGGGCTCACTCCCCAGACTGGGAGTGCCCAGGGCCGGGGTGAGGGGCGGCAGCGGCATGATCGGCACCACCCGCGACCATCCTTGGCTGGGGGGGAGAGCCGGGTTGGCCAACACAGAAGTGGAGGCCAGCACGGGGGCGATGAGGAACAGCCCGGCGCCAACGAAGAAGCTGCAGGGAGCAGGGAAATGACGCATCTCAGGAGGGGCCGATCGAAAGGTTGGTGACGTTGCCGTTGAAGCGATAGTTGGACCCCTCCAGTTCCACTGGGGCACCGATCTTCAGCGTTTGGTTGCCGAACACCACCCCACCGCCTCCCTTAAGACCTCGGCCTTCAAGAATGAAGCGGGCATCAAAGGTGCCGAAGGTTTTCTGGTTGGGATCGGGAGTGGAGATGAGCTTGCCGTCGGGAGTGAGGATCGTGAGCCTCCGTTGCAGGGGCTCCACCTTGGCCACCTTCACCGTGCCGTGGGGGGCATTGCGGATCACGATTGACACCTTTCCTTCTGACTCGATGCTGCGGATCAGGGCAGCGCTATCCACAGCCGGTTCTCCACGCACATCCACCGACACCGTCACAGGAACTTCACCCCCGGTGGCCCTAGCCACGGCACTGGAGAGCTTGGGGCTCCAGATCACCCCGGCGGCGGCCAGAGCCAGCGCTAACGCTGCCGCGAGGTCGACAGCACTCCACTGTCCTCGAGGGGTGGACCTGGGGCTGGGAAATTCGCTGGC
This sequence comes from Cyanobium sp., assembly GCA_044234195.1. Lineage (GTDB taxonomy): Bacteria > Cyanobacteriota > Cyanobacteriia > PCC-6307 > Cyanobiaceae > Cyanobium. Next base: position 3,914 of record JBIIJA010000233.1, read on the forward strand.
CATGGGCGCGGTCGGTTCGGCGAAGTTTAGGGGCCTTCCCCCGCTGGCACCAGCCGCGATGCACACCAGTCGGCTCAGCGCTGCAGATTGTCGATCAGATCCCCCAAGCCGCGGAGCTGCTGTTTCAACCCTCCAGGAGCCTGTCCGCTGAGGGCTTCGTCCTGCTCCTCGCTGGTGGGTTTCTGGGGGAAATGGCCCGCCAGGCGAAAGCCATCGGGGTCTAGTCGATAGAGCTCCCATTCGCCTGGGTGGGCCCGGCGCAGGGCGGACGCGGCAAAGGGTTGGAGGGCATAGGCCGCCTGCCACTGGGCCAGGAATCCCTTGCGGCGTGCCCGAGCAACGCTGCCGATGCCCACGGCCGCATCCTCAAGGGTGGGGTTGAGCAGCACCACCGCCCCCCGATGGTCGGAGCAGACCGTCTCCACCAAGCCGTAGTCGGAGG
>JBIIJA010000010.1:0-15540 GCA_044234195.1 Cyanobium sp.
GAAGGCTCCCATTGAGCAAATAATTCTGAAAGTAGATCACATAAGCAAGCGCCCGCTCCTGACCCAGCACAGCAAGCCCAGTTCCTGATTCGGGCTTTTCCGCATGGCGCACCATGAGGATGGTGGCGTTTTTAGGCATAAAGACCTTCTGGCAACGGCCGCCAGCAATAACATATCCCAAAGATTGGGCTTCAAGCGATGAGCATGAAGCAAGCAAGCAAGCAGAGGATCCCCCAGGCGAGCCTTTGACGGCTGGATCAGCGCGTCTCAGGAGGAACAGCTGTAGTGGGAGACACCTCCGGCGTTGAAGAATTCCCTGGGCTTCAGCCGGTCATACTTGGCTGCCAGCTCCGCGGGTGGCTCGTCGTAGGGATGGCTGAACACCGCCTGCAGCTCCTGGATCAGCGTGGTGTCCCCTTGTGCAGCCTGTTCGTAGGCCGGGGCGATGAGCCACTCCCGCCAGGTGACGGCCGGGTTGACGCGTTTCATCGCCGAGGAGGTCGCTTCCAGGTCGCCTTCGCTGAGGCGCTGTCGCCAGCGTTGCAGCCAGTGGGTCCATTGGGCATCGAGCTCGTCTGAGCTGGGCAGGTAGAAGCTCTCCTTCAGGGTGGAGAGCTGCTCGGGGATGTCGGAAAGCCGGCGGAAAAAGATCGTGTAGTCGGCTTTGGCACTCACCATCAGCTGGAGCAGCTCCTTCACCAGTTCGGGGTCGGGGCTGCGGAGGCCAAGCTTGCGGGCCCACATCGCCTCGATCTCCTGCTGCATCGCTGACGCAAAACCCTCCCGGATCTGATCGAGCCTGGCCAGGGCGTCAGGGTTGTCCACCAGCAATAGCCGGATGGCAGCCCAGAACATCTGGTAGTTGGCTTCGGCCGCTGCCGGTTGGTTGAAGAAGCTGAAGTGCTCGCCGCCGCCGGTCCAGGGTTGGAAGCGGGGATCGAAGAGTTCGCAGAAACCGAAGGGCCCGTAGTCGAGGGTGAAGCCCCCGGCGGCGCAGTTGTCGCTGTTGAAATTGCCCTGGCAGTAGCCCACCCGCAGCCAGTGGGCCACCAGGGCGGTGAGCCGGCCACGAAACAAGCCGGCCAGCTCCACCAGCTGATCGCTGAAGGCCAGCGCCGGATCGATCTCCTGCCGGTAGTTGCGCACGATCAAGTGCGTCACGATCATGCGCAGCTCGTTGAGCGCCTGGGGATGGGCCTGGCGGCGAACGCGGCGGGCGAACAGCTCCAGCTGACCCACCCGCAGAAAGGAGGGAGCCACCCGGGTGGTGATCGCCACCGGGTTGTGCACGAGGATGTCGGGCTCAAACGAGGTGGAGTTGGGGGCGTACCAGGGCCTGCGAACGGTTTCGGAGCGGGAGACGTAGAGCGTCAGCGAGCGGGAGGTGGGCACCCCCAGGGCATGCATCAATTCCTGCGCCAGAAATTCGCGCACGCTGGAGCGCAGCACGGCCCGGCCATCAGCGCCACGGCAGTAGGGCGTGGGGCCACCGCCTTTGAGTTGCATCTCCCAGCGCTGGCCGTTGAAGAGGCCTTCAAACACGGAAATGGCCCGGCCATCGCCATAGCCATTGCCGGTGCCAAAGGGACACTGCTGCGTGTATTCGGTGCCGTAGATCGAGAGGGCATAGCCCGTGGCCCAGCCAAAGGGACGCATCGGCGCTGTGGCCGCGCTGATGTCGCCGGAAAACAGCCGGCGGAAGTGCTCGTCGTGGGCCAGGGCCTCACTCAGGCCGAGCTCAGCGAAGAGGGTGGAGCTGTGCGCCACGTAGTCCGGAGCCGGAAGCGGCGTGGGCGTCACCGGCACGTAATGGCCGGAGAACACCTGGCGGGGCTGGTGATCCCGGCCATCGGCGCTGGCCTGGGGATCGGGCTGGAGGGAGTCCAGCAGGGAATAGTCGGCCCGTTGGGCAAAGTCCGCAAACGTGGTGGTGGGGGCGGATGTCAGCGCGGTTGTTGACGCGGTTGTCGGCACGGGTCTCTCGGGGGTGAAGCTGGCAGGGCGGGGCCCGGACGCTGAGGCCATCATCCTGGCGAGGCGGGGGGCGCTCTGGCCGAAGCTGGCGCGCCACGGACCCTTTGATCTGGTGCTGGCCAGCGGTCTGTTCGACGATCTGCCGGACCGCCTAGCGGAACTGCTGCTGTGCGGGGCCTGGCAGCGTCTGCTAGCGCCTGGCGGCCGCTTCTTCTTCACAAACCTGGGCCGCCGCAATCGCTACAGGGTCTGGATGGAATACCTTGCCGACTGGAATGTGATCGAGTGCTCCGACACCGATCTCCGCCGGCTCGTCGTCGCCGCCTTTTGCCCAACAGCCCGCTGCCATATCCGCACTGAGGCCACCGGGCTCACCTGGCTCGTCTCCGTTGCCCAGCCCAAGCCAGCCTGAACCGCCCCCTGCCTGGCCCATGGCTGGGCCGTTTCAGGCCAATGTCAGGAAGGCGACCTGACGGGCTCTCCTCCGGCCTGGCAGCACCCGTGGCAACCCCATCCCCTCCTGCGGCAAAGGGATCGGTGAGGCTCTGCGTGGCCGCCCGGGTCGGGTGTTGTCGGCGGCGTTCTGTGCCGATGAGAGCCGGATCGGGAGGGCCGGGTTTGATGGAACGGTGTGGCTGTGGCCCCCCGCCTGAACCGACTCCGTCCGCCTCTTAGGCTCTGCGCGATCACGAAAGCCTAGTGGCACCCGCCAACAATCTGCCATGAGAAGAACGGCACACATGCATGCGCTAGGTATAGCGTTGATCAGGCAATTCCTCTCTAGTGACCTAATCGGGGTTGATCCCTCTAGCGATCAAGATCAGCGGCGGAAAAGTGCCGCTGTGCATTTAGCAAGCATCCGTAGATGCATCCACAGGATCATGATGTTAGTGCACAGAATCGAGCTGCGAAAAAAGATCAGCGCATTCTCTTCTGAGAACCTGTAGGTCAAACTTTGCGAGTGCCCAAACCAGTTCATCGTCGACAGTTGGATACTGATGGGTTAGCCGATTGCGGAAGTCTACGATTCGCCTTGCGTTGGTGATGGATTCAAAGATATTCGGCGCCTTGTACGACAGGGCCAGCACAGCTTCACCGATGATGGTGAACTCCCGCTCCACTGAGGACCGCACGAGACGATTACTGAGGTAGTCCTCAATCTGCATGCCAGAGAGTGCAGTGGAGATCGCGTCACAGGACTCAAGGATGTCAGCAAGATAGGCGCGGGAATCACGCTGCATAAAGCTGCTGCTTCGTGCGGTTGACGTCGTCACGGATGTAACGGTTCTTGAGCGCGCCGACCATCACTAGATCTACTTCGGTTCCAAGAATGGTGCGCAATTCATTCAGCAAGCCGAAGTACGCATCAGGCTTGTCAACCGGGGGCATGGGACCGAAGTCCACAAGGAAGTCAATGTCGCTGCGGTTGGGCTCGAAATCTTCACGTAGAGCAGAGCCGAAGATGTCTAGCTGCACGACATTAAAGTGCTTGCACGCCTGTCGAATGGCATCCATCCTGTCAACAAGCATGCTAACCATGTACGTACCTCCCATGACATCCTATCTGCTCGAGGAGAGATCCCACCCTTATGAGCCCCAATGGGGCGCCTTCCCCGTCGATAGTGCTCTATCCATACTCGTTCAGTAAGACGATACACGCGACACGGAAAGGCCCGCCAAACACGGTACGCGAACTCCTTGCCCGCATAGAAGTCCCACAACTTCTTTTTCGCATGGAACAGCGCAAGTTCCTGTCATTCGCCCTGTCGGAGGCTCTTGAAGAACAACTGCATCGATTTGGTGGACGAGCTTCCTGCTTGATTGCTGAGGATTGGAGCAAAGAGGTAATGGGTCCCAATCTCCTCGAAGCCATAAAGGAACCTGCTGCTTACTCCTAGCCAGCACGAATCGAAATAGCAAGTCTCGGCTTGGGCCTTGAGAAATCGGCCGCAGATGCTGCCCCCCTGCCAAGGACGACATGATCCTCGATACTGTTGTCGCTCTTGCCGTGCACACTCATCAAGAGCAGATCGGATTGCTGTAGCATTCCGAGTTGCTCAGGCCCAATCTCAGTCATAGCAACGCATGTAAGCCCTCGAATGCGCTCGCAACGGTTTTGGCAGCCCGCTCTGGACCAGCCGTAGCATCGGAGACGACAAATGCTGATGTCGGCAAGACAAACACTGAGTCGTTCACGAGAACCCGCGGGATCCTATATGTGACGGACTTTTGCAGGAAAAGCGGCTGTCCTTTATGAAGAAAGAGGTCGAGTGGAGCTTCAAGCAGTTCGTCGAATACCACGAACACGATCTCATCCGCAGATTCTGGCTTTGTGCCCGTTCGTTCGCGCCACAAAGACGATGTTGGCCGAATCTTCTTCCAGTATCATGAAAAAAACCATCAGAGTCCGATTGCGCCGGCCTTGCTGGCTAGCCACCGATTGCGAAGGGCAAAACAAGGCTGAGAAGTACCAGAAGTGCAGATGCATAAGGAAAAATTCTTTCATCAATATCGTCTCTGGGCCGGCCTAACTGTCCAAGTTCAGGGGCGCGCAGGCGATAGGCGGAGCGTCCCCTGCAACGCAAGGTTGGCCTATCGCCGGACAAAAACTTCAACGATCAACTCGCTGGTGTTCTTTCGAAGGTCATTCTCCAATCCGCGAGGATTGGAAATCCTTCCATCCGGGTCGTAGACGAAACAAATCAAAGCGTCGCAGTCGGGATGCGATTTGTAGCGGTAGATATCTTCGATGAGTTCGCTTCCCACTGTTTTCGCATCGAGGCCCTTTCTCGCCTTTTTGATTTCCACGACAATCCGCTCTTGCTTCAGCAAGAAATCCATCCGTGTTGATTTCCCGGCGTTGCTAGGGGACCACTCCTCGGGCCGTATATCGTCAAAGTGCAAATGCAGGAGACTGTGAAATAGGTCTTGAACGTCATATTCGTCCTGCACATTAAGGGTCTCGCGTTCCACATGCCTGTCTCGCAGTTGCGTTGCGACAAGGTGAAAACGATTACAAAGGTTTTCGACCAGTGCGATTGGATTGGTGGTTCCGGATAAATTCGATGTTCCGATATCGGCGATTTCATCTCGCATAGCCTCCAAAACCCCCAATCCGGTTTGGACGGCGCTTTGATACGGCTCCTTAACTTTGTCGCTGAATTCGAGATAGTAGGGACTGGTCGAGGAAAAGCAGGACTCAAGAAAAGCAAGGGTCTGTGTTTTCCAAGAAGTGAAGGCCGATGTTTCCAGCGTTGGAAAACCGATCACATTGGGAGGGTTCGGCTTGTGAGTGGCAAGCACTGCCTTTCCTTTTTCAATCAGCCTTTCGAGCTTCTCTGCATTTCCCAACGAAAATCTCCTTTGCGAAGGCTAACGCTGCTCTTGAGTGGCAGACCATGAGCTTGGGAAGCTCACACGATACTCCTGTTTCGCGTGAGATCTGTGACATACTCTTGGTGCGAGCAGTATGTTCCAATCCCTTTGCAATAATGACAGCATCACCCACTCCCTCAGATTCGTTAATACAGGCCTCCAGATAGGCAACCAGCTCCTCAGGAGTCTCCAGAATCTCATCAAAATCGTACGGTGCCGTCGTGCTATCCATCATGCAAGTCCCTTGAAGCTACGAGCATGATCCTCGACATATTTAACATCCTACGCCTAGGTGCTCTTGTTACCAGCGGCCAGAAGAATGATCACCATTGAACTACATTGTTGATAAGAAAATCTGAAATCAGGGCTATAGTGGATACGCAGCTCAGAAACTCTTGTCCCAACGGGTCGAACATCGCCTGGATTTCCTGAGATGATAAGTTCAAACCCTGTTATGAATGATCGATGTAGCCCTGCTGTTCCGAAGGATTAGGAGCCAACGCGCAAACTCCCATGAACTGGGAACAGTCCAGCCCAGTGGATTTGCGAAGGAGAGTTCTCCGCACGTGTTTCGTAAAGCGCCGGGCAGATCCCATCGAAGGCTGGCCATAATCAGCAGGCCACAAGCTAATAATATCGAACCACACTCAACGATGGCATTCGCATTCTAAACTATCGTTCAAAAATGCCGTATTTATACATTCAGAAGATGCGGCCACTCATCACTTCAGCCGAGGATAGATCCAGAAAGGCTATATGGTTAAGTGATTCGAGCGGCTTCATATTCCTCAGGAAGAGCTGTGATTATTAGAACAAGTGGGAGCTTTTGATTAATCATATAAATCCAGAAGAATTGTCGGAGAAAGATTGCCTGGATTCTCGACGTACTGCATTTCTTTTTTACATTAGGAGGATAGCATGGCAGGTTCTGTGGTATATTAACATTTTATAGTCGCTAAGAATGGTCTGCAAAGTTATTGAGTGATCGACCCACGCCCTTGCAATAATTGGCATTTCCGCTGCCACACCTTCGATTGGGGACCTGAGACTCCTTGGTTTAACTTGCATTATCACCCTGATTGAGCCTGATGAATGGCTTTGTCGTCGGACAGAAATTGCACATTCTCCATTTAACTTGATCTACTTTTAAGCGCAGGATAGTGTGTCTGCTATCAAAGGTCACCAAGGTGGCGCCGGCTGCCTCCGCGCTGGCGGCGATCAAGGCATCGGCTAGGCCCGTGCCGTGGCTTGGCGATCCAAGGGCACCACCTCAAAGGCCTCCACAAAGGCATCCAACCGCTGCCGTTCAACGCCGTCGCGCACGCCCACATCCAGCTCGGCGATGGTGATCGCCGAGGCGGCCAGGGGCTGCTCGCGCAAGTCGTCGATCAATACTTCGGTGTCGATCAGCAAAAGCCCACCGACATTCGCCGGATTCATGGGCCATCCGCAGCGGCATGGCGATCGAACTCCTGACGGAGGGCCGGCCAATCGGGCAGCTCCGTGCGAGCAGACCAAAGGCCCCGGGCCTGGCGCAGGCGGGCCTGCCGGCTCACCCCCCCCACACCAGCGGCTCCGCCTTGCGCCAGTAGCGCGAAAAGCGCTTCAAATCGGGCGAGCCCGGCCCCGTGTGGGGCAGAGGCACAAAGGGCTCCGGCTCCAACACCTGCAGCGGCAGCGCCGCCGCCAGCCGCTGGGCGATCGCCGCGAAGCGCGGATCCACCGCCCGGCTGGTCACCACCCCATCGGCTCCGGCCGCCGTGACCGCCGCCAGCAGTTCGGCGGCCACATCACCCTGGCGCACCTCCACCGGCAGCTCCGCCAGGCACTCCTTGAGAAAACGCAGGCGGCCTGGCGCCAGGGGCACGGGCACGCCGCCCTCTTGGCCACCGGTGGTAGCGGTGCGGCCCGCGATCAGCTCCGCATCGAACACAAACAGCGCCGGGGCGCCCTGATGGGCCCGCAGGGCGGGGTTTGCCGGGCCGAGGGCCTCGCCGTGCACCCACACCAGCGGGCGCTGGGGCGGCGGGCCGGACGACACAACCCAGGGAGGAGGGGCTGCGGCCCCCTGGGCACCCGGGAAGTCCTCAGGCCCCACCCCCGCAGCCGCCCCAGGCGGCCCAAACAGCCGCGCCTCCAACCGCTCATAACTCGCCTCAAACGGGCAGCCCCCCGGCGCCCCGGCGCCCCCCCGCCCCGCGGCCGGGCAACCGGCGCAGTGGCGGCCGCTGCTGAAGCGCTCCAGGTTGGCCCGGTTGAAAAAGTAGGGCTTGTGGCTGAAGGCGCTGGCCACCCACTGCCAGCTCAGGTTGTTGCTGGCTGGATCGCCATCGAGCAGGTGTTGCAGAAACCAGCGGGCGCCCGCCTGCCAGCGCACCCGCCGCCAATGCACCACATAAGCCGCCAGCCACATGCGGGCGTGGTTGTGCAGCCAGCCCGTGCCCATGAGCTCGGCCGCGAAGGCATCCATGCAGGCCAGGCCCGTGGCGGCGGCGGCCAGATCGGCCGGCAGCTCGGGGGCGTAGGCCCGAGGGGGGTGGCCGGTTTTGAGGGGTTCGCGGTCGTGCCAGATGCCATCGCCCCACTGGATCCAGAGCCGCTGCCAGTAATCGCGCCAGCCCAGCTCGGCGATCAGCTTCTCGCCCGCGCGCCGCTGGGCCGGGCTCCAGCCCCCCCTGCCCGCCTCTGCGGCAGCCCCCGCCGCTCCGGCAAAGAGCTCCCCCTGCAGCGCCACCGAAGTGGGCCCGCTCGGCTCGGCACCCTCCCGCAGGCGGGCAAACACCGCCTCCCGCACCTCAGCCAAAGTGAGCACCCCGTGGCGGATGTAGGGCGACAGGCGGGTGACGGCCCCATCGAGGTGGTTGCGGCTGGCGCCATAGCGGGCCGGATCGATCATGGCTAAGCGGGCTTCGGCGGCGCGGCGACCGCCTTGGATCCCTGGGGGAGCAGAGGAAGCCATCACTTCATTTGCACAATGATGTGCTGGCCATCAAGCAAAACATTGTGCTCTTTTGTGCACATCTGGTACGGCCCTTGCCCACAGTTTTTTGCTTTCTCAATGGCAGCTGCTGAAGCAGGCTTCTTATCATCTGGTAGAAGCTTGAAGCCATACCACCACAGCTGCTTTGCACCCCACGACCAAGCCCCATTGATCATGCGTGGAACCAAGGCGTCCATCAGTGGAAACTTACGCGATGTATTCACAAGCAGGGGGGAGGCAGGCATGGAACCTTCGAAATGGATATAGCGCGCCTGTTGGCCCGGGTCGATCAAAGCGATGGCTCCGATGAGCCTGGCAAGACGGCCCTGTTCATACTCTCTTTGGGCCTGCATCGCATGGCCATAGGCATAGCTGAAAACGATTTGGCACCATGTCCAGACCAGAAGCAGGCCGGTTAAAAAAATCCTTGCGATTCTTTGTCGCAGCAATCTCCCCCCTTCCAGGCCTGAAGCCTCACTGGCGATCGGCAGGGTGAGGCTGCAGATGAGCCCTCCAAGATAGGCATTCATCCGAGGAGAGACCATGAAGTCGATCTTCAACAAATACATGGCACCAGGTGCGATAACGATCAGAATTGCCGCCAAGGCAGCATGAAATTGCTGCCGCATCAAGCGCCTACTAAGGATGACGACATAGGTGATGACCAGCACTAGAAAGATCAGCGAGAAAGGGGTGCCGCTCCAGTGCTGCCATAGGGATTTGAGATAGCTTGAAACACTTCCCCACACCCCTTCAGCAAGACCGGAAAACTCACGAAGCTCACCCGCACTTCTTGCGTAGCTTGACCTCTGACGCCACAGGATGGAAGTCAGCAGTTTAAGCATGACGAGACTGGTCAGCGGTGCGGCGATGATCACAAACAAGCCCCTTAACGATGGAGCATCAGGTGTTGCCGTTTGCCGTAAATGATGATCAAGACGCCGCCATATCCAAAGGGAAAGGGCGATTGGCAGATAGGCCCCCAAAGCGGGCTGGTAGAGCAGCAAGACGCCAAGCAAGGCCGCACAGATCGCCCCCCAATGGCCCCAGGACCAAGCCCTATGAGTTTGCGATGCCGCGAAAACAGCCAGCGCCACAGCCGTCGTCATGGATAGGCAATCAAATCCGTAGGAAAAGTTTTCAAGAAAGTAAGGGTTAATCAGAAGCGGTAAAGTTGCCAAAACCGCAAGCCAGGTGTTTCTAATCTGAAAAGCCCCACGCAGGGCAACAGCTGCTACGGCCGCAACCAATAAGCTCAGTAGTTGACCCAGAGGAGCCAATGCAGTGGCAGGGGCACCAAGATTGAAAAGGAAATACATCCCATCCGCCAACGGACGAAAGCTTTGCTTGGTCCAACGGAAATAACCCTCGATCCCCCTGCGATAATCATCGATATATCTAGGCACAAAAAGGATAATGGGCAGAAGAGCCAATCCACTAGCAAGGACATAGCCCTTAAACAACCTTTTGTTTTGCCGCCACAGCTCTTGCATCTTGGGAACCACAATCGTTGTCGATGGATTTTGCAAGACAGTCAACCTCAGCTCCCATCCAGCACGCCCATCTCCACCAGCTGCCGCGCGCGAACCACCAGCTCCCGCACCTGAGCCGGATCCGCGGGCGGCCGCTCGCCAGCCACCATTGCCCGGTAGAGATCGGCCACAGCCCAGGCGGCGCTGGCCGGATCGGCGGCGTGGCGAGGAATCAGGTGCAAATGGAGATGGGGCGCCCCCTCGCCAAACGCAATCGCATACACCCGCTCACAGCCGGTGAGCCGTTGCACCAGCTGGCAGCCATGGCGCACCGCCGCGCCCCACGCCGCCGCCTCCGCATCCGTGAAATCCAAGGGTCCGCCCAGGTGGCGCCGGGCATCCAGCAGCAGCCAGCCGGCCAGCGGGGCCGGGTCGGGGTGGTGCCGCAGGAGCCAGAGCTCGCCGCGGCCCATCTCAAAGGCTTCGCGATAGGCACCATCCCCGTGGAGCTGGCAGATGGCGCAGGACACGGGCATCGCGGGGGCGGCCGGGACTCCATCCTGCAGGGGCACGCCACCGCTTGAGCCACGCCACCCTGGCCGAAGACGGCCGCTGGTGGAGAATCGCCCGATTCCCTCTCCCTGCCTGCCCCCATGCTCCTCGACCTGCGCGGCAAGAAGGCCCTCGTCACCGGCATCGCCAACAACAAGTCGATCGCTTGGGGCATCGCCCAACAGCTGCACGCCGCCGGCTGCGAGCTGGGGGTCACCTATTTGCCAGATGAGAAGGGCCGCTTCGAGGGCAAGGTGCGCGACCTCACCGCTCCTCTGGCCCCCACCCTGTTTGAACCCCTCAACGTGCAGGACCCGGCCCAGATCGAAGCGGTGTTTGCCAAGGTGGCGGAAAGCTGGGGCAGCCTGGATGTGTTGGTGCACTGCCTGGCCTTTGCGGGCAAGGAGGAGCTGATCGGCGACTATTCGGCCATCAGCCCCGAGGGCTTCGCCCGGGCCCTGGAGGTGAGCGCCTATTCCCTGGCCCCCCTCTGCCGCCACGCCAAGCCCCTCTTCACAGAAGGCGCCAGCGTGATCACTCTGAGCTATCTGGGCGCCGAGCGGGCCATCCCCAACTACAACGTGATGGGCGTGGCCAAAGCAGCGCTGGAGGCCTCGGTGCGCTATCTGGCCGCTGAGCTGGGCCCCGAGAAGCAGGTGCGGGTGAACGCCATCAGCGCCGGCCCCATCCGCACCCTGGCGAGCTCCGCCATCGGCGGCATCCTGGAGATGATCCACAACGTGGAAGAAAAGGCCCCCCTGCGCCGCACCGTCACCCAGGAGGAGGTGGGCAGCACGGCGGCCTTCCTCGCTAGCCCCTTGGCCAGCGGCATCACGGGCCAGGTGCTCTACGTGGATGCGGGCTATTGCATCACGGGGATGTGAAGAGCCTCCGCACTTTCCAATAGAGCCGCTGCCGCCGAGAGGGGGGCCGCTGGGGGGCGGTGGCCAGGGCGGTGAGCAACGCCTGCAACACCCGCGCCAGCTGCTCAGGCGTGCTCTCCTGCACCAGGGTGTGGGTGTAGGCGGCCAGGGCGTCTTCGGCGGGTTGGGGGAGGACCGGGGGCACCTCCTGGCCAAGCTGGCGCTGCAGGGTGGCGAGATCGGCCACGTTGTGGGATTCCCAATCGCGATCGGAGGTGAGAGCTTCACCCCGGAGGCCATCCACCAACTCCCAGCGAATGTGCGCGGATTCGGGCAACAGCTCCAACACCTTGTCGCACATCCAACGGCCCTGGCGGCGGCGCAAGATCACGCGCACCCTGGTGCCGGGACGCAACTTGGCGAACCAGAGCAAGTAGATGGAGCTGCCATCCATAAAGATCAGATCCTTGGCCTGCGCATACACGCGGATCTGATCCGCGATAGGAACCCGCTCGGGATGAAAGACCGTGTAGCCAGCCTCCGCCAGCAGGGGATCGAGCACCACATCGCCAATCAAACGCCCCAGGCTGATGGGCAGACTGCTGCGGGTGACGTACACCTTTTCGGCCAGATGGGGCTCGTGCGCCGCCGCGCTAGACCCTGCAGAAGGTGGAGGGGAACTGGCGAGCAGATGGCGCATGAGGGCGCGTGTATCGCAGCCCAGCCGTTGATCCATCCCCTCTGAATTGGTGCCAAATCCCCAGACACAAGCCGGGATCAAAAGGTGGCGAAAACGCTCGGGCTGCTGCAGGATGCGGATTCGCCGGGCCGGCAAGCCCAACATGGCGAAAATCTCTTCCATGTAGGGCAGGAGATTCTTGCCAGGGTCGATCCATTTGGGCATGAAAAAAACCACATCTCCCTCGATCTGCTGCAATTGCAAGGAGGCCTCTTTTGCGGGGCCCTCCATGGCCTCAGCTGGGGCCAACCACCACAGCCGGCTCAGGCATTCATGGATGAAATGGCCGAAATGCCTAAGGAGATGACCCCCATAGATGGTGGGAGTTTCAATGATTTCCGCTCCATCCCAAGAGTCCCGAACCTCCTGGCGGAGGGTGGGCTCATCAACCTTCAGAACATCACGCGGAGAGATCGTAAAAACAGGCTGGAGAGCTTCAGCAATGATGTCTTCGCGCTCCGGATCCCAGATCAAGCCCCGCAATCCCCTAGCATCAACACTGAAGGAAATATTCGGTAAGGCCAGCACATCTTGAACCTGGGTGAGAAGCGATGACGCCATCTTTTTTCTGGGCGTAAGCGTCAAACATTTCTTGTTTACATCTTAGCACCGGGCAACCTTGGCCAAAACCCTTTGCTAGGAATCACCGCTTGCGCCATGATTCTTTCCATCCTTTCTTGGTGCTCGTGTCTGCCCCCACCCGCCCTGCCGAGCCCCTTCGCTGCGGGGAGGTCCATCGCCAAACCGGCGAAACCAACGTGCGGGTGAGGCTCTGCCTCGATGGCACAGGCCACTGCCAGGTGGCCACTGGCGTGCCCTTCCTCGACCACATGCTCCACCAGCTCAGCAGCCATGGGCTGGTGGATCTGGAGATCAGCGCCACCGGCGACACCCACATCGATGACCACCACACCAACGAGGATGTGGGCATCGCCCTGGGGCAGGCCCTCGCCCAGGCCCTGGGCGACCGCCGGGGCATCCATCGCTTCGGCCATTTCCTGGCGCCCTTGGATGAGGCCCTGGTGCAGGTGGCCCTCGACTGCTCCGGCCGGCCCCACCTGAGCTACGGGCTCACCATCCCAGCCCAACGCATCGGCACCTACGACACGGAGCTGGTGCGGGAGTTTTTTGTGGCGGTGGCCAACAACGCCGGGCTCACCCTCCACCTCCGCCAGCTGGATGGAGTGAATTCCCACCACATCGTGGAGGCGGGCTTCAAAGCTTTTGCCCGGGCCCTGCGGCAGGCGGTGGAGCTGGATCCCCGCCGCGCCGGCGCGGTGCCGAGCAGCAAGGGCGTGCTGGAGCGGGCGGGGGCGGCACCTTAAGGATTCATGGACCTTCCCCCTTGCCCACGCAAGCTGTGTCTATGGTGAGACTGCGAGGAACGCCTGGTCCGTGAGGGCCAGTGAGCAGCCGCTCCTGATCCGCCGTAAGGCCTTGGCTAAGGCCCTTGGCCATCCCAGTGACATGACGATTGGCCATGTTGACTTTGCTGAGCACGCCCCTTCTGTTTTTCCTCTCCACCCCGGGGTGGGGTCTTCCTGAGCTGCCGGCGGTGCCTGCGCTGCCCACCCTCGAAAACGTGCTCCCCAACCTCAACGCCGTGGTGCCGCAAGAAGGGCAGATCCAACAACTGGATACCAAGGAGCGAGCCGTGCAGGGCCAGGTGGAGCAGCTGGATCAAACCAGTCAAGTTCGCTCCATCAGCGGAACCAACGGCGCCATCGTGAGCCTGGATCAGAGCCTGCAAACCAACAACTCACCCGAAGGACTCTCGAGAGGCACGGGCTACACCCCAGGCACATACAGCAATGTGGACCTCACAGGAGGCAACGGGAGTGGGGCCAAGGCCACGGTGGTCGTGGGAGGCGACGGCAAGGTGCAATCCGTCACCCTCACGACTGCCGGCAGCAACTATCAATCCAGCGACACTCTCACCGCCAATCTTAGCGGGGGCTCGGGATTTGAAGTGGATGTGTCGCGGGTGATGGCCCGCGGCTCACCGGAGGGCCTGAACCCCGGGAGCCAATACACCCCCGGCACTTACACCGATGTGCCCCTCACGGGAGGCAGTGGCACGGGGGCCAAGGCCACCGTGGTGGTGGGTAGCGACGGCAAAGTACAAGCGGTGTCGCTCACCGATCGGGGGCGGGATTACAAAGACACCGACAATCTCAGCGCCGCCACCGCCGATCTGGGGGGAGGCTCCGGATCGGGTTTCAATGTGGACATTCAAAAGACCACCCCCGCCACCGCAGCCGAAGGGCTGGATCCTGGCAAGGGCTACAAGCCAGGCACCTACACCAACGTGCCCCTCTCCGGCGGCAGCGGCAGCGGGGCTAAGGCCACCGTGGTGGTGGGTGAGGACGGCACGGTGAGCTCGGTGTCGCTCTCCGTCTTCGGCAAGGACTATCAGAGCGGCGAGAGCCTGAGCGTCTCCGATGCCAAGCTCGGCGGCGGTGGCGGGTCGGGATTCAGCGTGGACGTCTCCAACGTGCGCACCACCCTGCCTTCCCTTGATGACGTGCTGAAAAACGTGCTTCCCACCCTGGGCAACTGATCGTGCGGCAAACGCGGCAGATCCACCCTGAGATCTCCCGTTGGGACGACTGGTATGGGCTGCACGCCTGAGAAGGCCAAGCCGCGGCTGCTGCTCTTTGTGAATCTCTTCACCAAGGACGGCCGCCTTCCCCACGAGCAGGACACCGTGCTCACCCATTTGGCCGAAGCCCTGGCCAGCTCCCGCCTGGCCAGGGCCCAGGTGGTGGTGCGGGTGGCGCCAGCGGATCTGCCGCCCATCCGCGAGCGGCTGGCCGGGCTCCCTGGCTTCGCGGTGGAGCTGTTGGGGCCCGATTCGCGAGAACGGCGCCTGCCCTATTTGCGCGACATCCTGCAGGACAGCGCTGTCGCCTCCGCCACGGCAGCACAGGAGGCCGCCTCTCCCCTGCCCCCCTACGCCATCTACATCAACGCCGACATCTGCTTGCCCTCCTATGCCTTCGACCTGCTCGCCCAGCAGGTGGAGCAGGCCGTCCGGGGCCAAGCCAGCGCGGAGCGGCCCGGCTGGATCGCCCCCGACAGCTGGATTCTCAACCGCCGGGATCTCCACCCGTCGCCCCCCGGAGAGCCAAGCCGCAGCCAACTCCACTGGCATCCGGGCTACGACTGCTTTGTCTTCCCCCTCGCCTTGGTGCCCCAGTTGCGGCTGGGGGACGTGTGCGTGGGGATGCCACCCATTGGGGCACTCCTGGCCCTGAATCTGTTGGTGCTCTCCAGGCGCGTGCTGCTGATCGATGAGCTGTTCCTCAGCTGGCATCACGGCAGCGATCGCCTCTGGGACACAGCAGAGCATCGGGCCGCGATCGCTGCCAACCAGGAGGCCGCCGCCGCCGCCTTTCGCCAGCTCACCCGCCACGATCCCCGCGTGTTGGCGCGGATGCCCTTTGTGGGCTTTGAAAAACGCCTGGCGGCCTACAGCTACCGCCCCTTGGCGGCACAGTTTGCGAAGAATTCTTTTGCTCCCCGGGGGGGAGGCTGACGCCCCATGGAGGCTGACTACCTTGCAGAAAGGTGCGCCTACAGGGG
>JBIIJA010000234.1:0-4312 GCA_044234195.1 Cyanobium sp.
TGGTGTTCAGCACGGGGGCCTACAACGCTTCGATGGGGTCGAATTACAACCGCATCCCAAGGCCAGCCACGGTTCTTGTGCATGAAGGCCTCGCAGAAGTGGTGCAGCGCCGAGAAGAGCCGGAGGATCTACTGCGCTACGACCTCATCCCCGCCAGGCTCGCCTGAGGTAAGTTCATCAGATAGCTACTGGGCTGCAGCAACACCGGATGTGCAAGTAATTTTTAATTGCTTGCACATTTTGACAGGAAAAGCGCTTGCAGTCTCAGCAGCTGAATAGCTTGGTCTTATGTTAGCATCGTGCAGTTCTGGGTCGACCACAGGGATTTATTTCTCTTCCTTCTCGACCTTGTCTTTGCTGCGCTCCTCGGCATTTTGCTGCTGGGACGCCTTAAGGACAGCCGCACGCTTTGGTTGCTTCGAGGATATCTTCTCCTCGTCTCCCTCGCGTGGTTTGTTCAGCGGTTTGTTCCGCTGCCCCTCACCACCAAGCTGGTAGACGCCCTTGTACTGGCCTGCAGTTTGGCGTTAGCCATCCTTTGGCAAGGTGAGCTGCGGCGCCTGATGGAGCTATTGGGAACAGGGGATCTTGGCGTGCTGTTTGCGGATCGGAGTCGCAATCAATTGGTGAGTGGTTCTGTGGCCGTGCTCACCGAAGCTGCGGGCCGGCTCTCCCAAGCACGGCGAGGAGCGCTCATCGTTCTCGACCTGGGCAGCGATCTGCGGCCTGAAGACTTTCTCAACCCTGGCATTCACCTCGATGCTCGCCTCTCGGTGGAACTGCTCCTCAACGTGTTTGCCAGTGAGACTCCCCTCCATGACGGGGCCGTGCTGGTGCAAAAAAACCGCATCATTTCCGCAGGCGTGATCCTGCCGCTCTCGCGCCAGGGGCTCAACCGCTATGGCACCCGCCATTTGGCTGCGCTCGGCCTGACCGAGCGCCATGACAGCTGCCTCTGCGTGGTGGTGTCGGAAGAGACAGGAACGCTCTCCCTGGCCCGTCTTGGGCGGTTGGAGAGGCCCATTACCAGCAGTCGGCTGCATGATCTGCTCACCGAAGCCCTGGCATCGGGGCCAACAGGACGTAGCGTAGGCCCGGTTCAGCCGGAATCACGCGGATGAGTCGCGCCCTGGCGACCACATTCAAACCGGGACCACGGGCCCTCCCTGAAGGCCTGGATCCCCTCCGCCTGCCCCGCCATGTGGCAGTGATCATGGATGGGAACGGTCGTTGGGCCCGCCAAAGGGGTTTGCCCCGCATGATGGGCCACCGAGCCGGGGTGGAATCCCTCAAACGCACCCTGCGGCTTTGCAGCGATTGGGGGGTTGGGGCCCTGACCGCCTATGCCTTTTCCACGGAAAACTGGACCCGTCCGGGGGAGGAGGTGTCGTTCTTGATGACCCTTTTTGAGCGGGTGCTGGCCCGTGAGCTGGAGGGGCTCCAGCGGGAGCAGGTGAGAATTCGCTTCCTCGGGGAGCTGGAAGAACTGCCCCGGGGGCTCCAGGATCTGATCGCCGATGCCACCAACCGCACGGCGGCCAACACCGGCATCCGCTTCAACGTTTGCACCAACTACGGAAGCCGCAGGGAGCTGGTGCGGGCGGCGCAAAAGCTCGCCGACCTGGTGGCTGCCGGCCACCTCCAGCCCCACCAGATCAACGAGGCCTCCTTTGCCGCCCAACTCCACACCGCGGGCGAAGAGGATCCCGACCTGCTGATCCGCACCAGCGGCGAACAGCGCCTCAGTAATTTCCTGCTCTGGCAGCTGGCCTACGCGGAGTTGCATCTCACCGATGTGCTTTGGCCCGATTTCGACGCCCGAGCGCTCGAGAGCGCTCTTCGCGACTTCCAAGGTCGCCAGCGCCGTTTCGGAGGGGTGGATCCCAAGGCATGAACACACGTCACGACTGGTCCAAGCAAGAGATTCTTGGGCTGCTCCAACAGCCGCTCCTCGATCTGCTCTGGCAGGCCCAGCAGGTGCACCGCGGAGCCAATCCCGATCAGGGAGTGCTGCTCGCCTCACTCCTCAGCGTCAGAACGGGCGGCTGCGAGGAGGATTGCGCCTACTGCCCCCAATCCATGCACCACAGTGCGGACGTGGCCGGTCAACCGGAGCTGGACGTGGGTGCGGTGCTGGCCCGGGCCCGCTCAGCCAAGGCCTCGGGCGCCCATCGCTTTTGCATGGGCTGGGCCTGGCGGGAGATCCGGGAGGGGGCCCCTTTTGAAGCCATGCTGGCCATGGTGCGGGGCGTGCGGGAGCTCGGGATGGAAGCCTGCGTGACCGCCGGAATGGTGACCGACCAGCAAGCTGCCCGCCTGGCCGAAGCAGGGCTCACCGCCTACAACCACAATCTCGACACCTCTGCCAATCATTACGACAAGATTATTTCCACCCGCACCTACGAAGAGCGGCTGGAGACCTTGCAACGGGTGCGCACCGCTGGCATTCAGCTCTGCTGCGGAGGCATTCTCGGGCTGGGGGAATCCCTGGAGGATCGCGCTGCCCTGCTCGAAGTGCTCGCCTCGCTCAACCCCCATCCCGAGAGTGTGCCCATCAATGTGTTGGTGCCTGTGGAAGGCACCCCTTTGGAGGATCAACCCCCCATCGATCCCCTGGAACTGGTGCGGATGGTGGCCACGGCCCGCATCCTCATGCCCCATAGCCGCGTGCGATTGAGCGCCGGCAGGGAGCGCCTGAGCCGGGAAGCCCAGATCCTCTGCCTCCTGGCGGGAGCCGATTCTTTCTTCTACGGCAACAGCTTGCTCACCACAGGCAATCCCGCCGAAGCAGACGACAGGGCCCTGCTGGCCGCCGCTGGTCTGGGGATGGGCCCCTGAGGCCCCATGCACGTTGCCTCCTTCTATCGCTTCACCCGCTTCTTCAGGGAGGAGCTCATCCCCCTGCGCGGCCGTCTGCTCGACCTGGGCCACAGGGAGGGCGTGTTGGGGACGGTGTTGCTGGCGGAGGAGGGGGTCAACGGCACCCTGAGTGGCTCGGAGGCCGGGGTGGAAACGATCCTTCAGCATTTGACAAGCGATCCACGCTTGGCCGATCTCGCCATCCGCCGATCCGAGGCGAACCAATCGCCTTTCTTTCGGCTGCGGGTGCGGCTCAAGCGGGAGATCGTCACCTTGGGGGTGGAGGGGGTGGATCCCCTCGCCGGGGTGGGCACCTATGTGAGCCCCGCCCACTGGAACGCCCTGATCCAGGATCCCCAGACCCTGCTCGTAGACACCCGCAACGCCTACGAAGTGGGCTTGGGCACCTTTGCTGGCGCCATTGACCCTGGCACCAGGACGTTCCGCGAGTTTCCCGCCTGGGTGGAGGAGGTGCTCCCAGAGCTGATGGCCGAACGGCAGAGCCAGCGGCTGGCTCTCTTCTGCACCGGTGGCATTCGCTGCGAGAAGGCCACGGCCTATTTGCTGCAGCAGGGCTTTGAAGGGGTGCATCACCTCCATGGGGGAATCCTGGGCTACCTGGAGGACACACCTGAGCAGAGCCTCTGGCAGGGGGAATGCTTTGTGTTTGATCAGCGCACCGCTCTCAACCACCAGCTTTCCCCAGGCAGCCATGGCCTCTGCCACGCCTGCCGCATGCCCCTCTCCGAGGAGGATCGGGCGCTTCCCAGCTACATCCCCGGGGTATGTTGCCGCCACTGCCAGGGGAAACGCAGCGAGGAAGACCGGGCCCGCTTTGCGGAACGCCAGCGCCAGCAGCAGCGGGCCAGAGCGGCGGGAGAGCAGCATCTCGGGCGGGTGTTCCCCCTGGCACAAGAGCCATGAGCCCAGGAGGGATCCTCTACAGCTTCCGCCGCTGCCCCTATGCCATCCGCGCTCGCCTCGCCCTGGCGGAGCTAGGTGTGGCGGTGGAGGTGCGGGAGGTGGCCCTAAGGGCCAAGCCCCCTGAGTTGTTCGAAGCCTCACCCAAGGGCACGGTGCCGGTGTGGCTGAGGACGAACGAGACCCCACGCGATGAAAGCCTGGCCATCCTGCTTTGGGCCCTGGCCCAGAATCCGGCGCGCCGTGGCCAAGAGCAGACCCTCTCGACTGGCGCCCCGGCCGCCCTGATCGCCGAGTGCGACGGCCCCTTCAAACACCACCTGGATGGCTTTCGCTACGGCCCCTCAGGTCAGATGGAGCACCAGCGGGCCTGCTTTGAGATCCTGCGCCGCTGGAGCCAAACCCTGGAGGCCATGGCCCAGGCAGACCAGCCAACGGCCACCTGCCTGGAACCCCTGGGATGGGCCGTGCTCCCCTTTGTGCGTCAATGTCGCCTGACAGATCGGGAGGGTTTTGCCCAGGAACCGGGCCT
>JBIIJA010000235.1:0-4309 GCA_044234195.1 Cyanobium sp.
GCGGACTACGTCCGCAAAGGCTCGCTTCTGGGGATCATCGGCTCCTTCAAGCTCGACCGCTGGACGGATCGCACCAGCGGAGAGGAGCGAAGCAAGCCCGTGATCCGTGTGGATCGGCTGGAACTCCTGGGCAGCCGGCGCGACGCGGAATCCTCCGACAGCGGCTTTGGGGGCGGCGAGCCCAGCGACGAGGAAGTGCCCTTCTGAGCTCGCCCCTCCGGTCCGTCAACCCGCCAGCGAAGCGTCCTCCGGGGCGCTTTTTTTGTCAGTGGGTATCAGCTTGTTTCTTCCAAATCCTCAGGGCGAGCCAGGCCACGGCCGCGAGGGCGGCCACCACCAACAGCACCTTCACCACCTTGGACACCGGATCAATCCAGAGCTCCACCCGGCTGTAGCCCTCACCCAGCAGCAGTCCAGCACCGGTGAGAAGAAGGGTCCAGATCAGGCTGCCGGCGGTGGTCCACAGGAGGAAAGGAGCCAGGGGCATCATTTCGATGCCGGCGGGCACGGAGATCAGGGTGCGCACGCCAGGAATCAGCCTTCCCCAGAACACCAGGGCCGTTCCGTGGCGGTTGAACCAGGTGCGGCTGCGGTGGAGCTCCTGGGGACTAATTCCAAGCCAACGGCCATGGCGGGAGAGCCAATGCTCGATCCGCTCCTCGTTCACCAGTCGACCGATGCCGTACCAGGGGAGAGCACCGAGAACCGTGCCCAGCAAACCCGCCAACACCACAGGGATGAGAGAAAGCTTTCCTTGTTGCACATAGAAGCCCCCCAGCGGCATGATCAACTCAGAGGGAATGGGCGGGAACAGATTTTCCAGAAACATCGCCGCGAAGATGGCGCCATAGCCCGACAGGGGATTGGCCTTCACCGCCTCGCCGATCAGATCGGGCAGCTTCTCTATCAGTTCGATGGCCACGAATCGTCAACAAAGCTGGGTGGATTCTTTCATGCTCGCCAAGGGCTCTGCTGACTGCCCAACCAGCAGGAGATCTGGAATCCCCCCATGCAGAAGCCATTGTCCGTAGCAAATCTCTCTCGCCTAGGATTCAATGACCTTGCATCAATTGATCCTTGAAGCATTCATGACACCTTTTGTCTCCATAGTCATCTGCTCGCGCAATAGGCTGCACTCACTTAAAAAGTATGCATTACCTTCGATTGCCAGGCTCGATTACCCCTCATTCGAAGTAGTGATTGTTGACGACTGCTCTACCGATGGCACCAATGAATTTTTGCACAATTATTGCGAGCAGCATCCCTACATAAGGACCGTTAGGAATGAGCAATCCAAAGGCTTGTGCCATGCAAGAAATGTTGGCATCCGCAACAGCACGGGGGAGATTATTGCTTTCATAGACGATGATTGCGCCGTCTTCTCCGATTGGCTGCAGGAGCTTGTCAATGCTTATGCGGATGAACAGATTGCCGTCGTAGGCGGGGTCAGCTTCAAAAGAGAGGGGCCAGAGATTTACATGGACAACAAGCATGTATGGGGATGCAACATGTCATTTCGAGCCTCTATTTTTAAGCAATTCCAATTTGATACTGGCTTAAAATATTCTCACTATGCCGACGAGACAGACTTGATTGGCAGAATTTTGGCCCATGGGTATCAAAAGGTGATTGCAGACAAGGCACGCGTGTATCATTATGTCGAGGATGCGACCTACAGAAAGCAGGTTCCTTTGAGCGCCTATCTCAATTATCACTATCTCAATGCCAAAAAGGATACCCTATGGAATTACTACAAGTATGTCGCCAGCCACTCGTTAAAACATGTTGCCATCGTTGAATATGGAATCAACTTCAAGGGCCAAAACAAATCCTTCCTCACAACTTGCAGCGAAGCAATTAGGAAAGCCTTCTACTACTTATATGTTTTTCTGCTGGAAATCCCGATTGCGGCAAAAATAAAGCATAGCAAAGAAGAGAGGTTGTTCCATCAGAACAAAAAACGCATTTAGATTGGAGTGCCAAACCTTAAAAGGCTGTCAGGAAATGGTTGTTTTTGTCTCACGTAAAAGTTTTTAGAAAAGATGAGATCCAAAAAAAACCCTCCCAGAAGATCCTGGGAGGGGCGAAGAGTTGAAGCTGCAGAATCTCAGTAGCGGTAGTGCTCGAGCTTGTAAGGACCCTGTACAGGGACATTGATGTAAGCAGCTTGCTCGGGGGTGAGCTCGGTGAGCTTGGCGCCGATCTTCTCAAGGTGGAGACGGGCTACCATCTCATCAAGGTGCTTGGGCAGCACATAGACCTCCTTGCCATACTCGGAGCCCTTGGTGTAGAGCTCGATTTGAGCCAACACTTGGTTGGTGAAGGAGTTGCTCATCACGAAGCTGGGGTGGCCGGTGGCGCAACCCAGGTTCACCAGACGCCCCTCGGCGAGAAGCAGGATGCGGTTGCCGCTGGGCAGGATCACATGATCCACCTGGGGCTTGATGTTCTCCCAGGTGTATTGCTTCAGGGACGCCACATCAATCTCATTGTCGAAGTGGCCGATGTTGCACACAATGGCTTGATCCTTCATTTGGATCAGGTGCTCGTGCCGGATCACTTGGAAGTTACCAGTGGCGGTCACGAAGATGTCCACATCCTTCACGACGTCGTCGAGACGCACGACGCGGTAGCCCTCCATGGCCGCCTGCAGAGCGCAGATCGGATCGATCTCCGCAATCATCACGGTGGCGCCAAGGCCCCGCAGGGATTGAGCGGAACCTTTGCCCACATCCCCGTAGCCCATCACCAGGGCCACCTTGCCAGCCACCATCACATCGGTGGCACGCTTGATGCTGTCCACCAGAGATTCGCGGCAGCCGTAGAGGTTGTCGAACTTGCTCTTGGTGACCGAGTCGTTGACGTTGATGGCGGGGAAGGGCAGCTCGCCGCTCTTCTGAAGCTGGTAGAGGCGGGCCACACCGGTGGTGGTTTCTTCCGTCACGCCCTGGATGTTGGCGCGGATGCGGGAATAGAAGGTGGCATCAATGGCCAGCTTGGCCCGGATGGATTTGAACAGGGCAACCTCTTCTTCGCTGCCAGGGTTGTCGAGCACCGAGAGATCCTTCTCCGCCCGGCTGCCGAGAATCACAAGACCGGTGGCATCACCACCATCGTCCAGGATCATGTTGGGGGTGCCGCCATCGCCCCACTCCAGGATGCGGTGGGTGAAAGCCCAATATTCGTCAAGGGTTTCACCCTTGTAGGCAAACACAGGGATGCCGGCTGCGGCGATCGCCGCGGCGGCATGGTCCTGGGTGGAGAAGATATTGCAGCTCGCCCAGCGCACCTCGGCGCCGAGAGCCACCAGAGTTTCGATCAAAACAGCAGTTTGGATCGTCATGTGCAGGGAACCTGCGATGCGGGCACCCTTGAGGGGCTTCTCGGCGCCATATTTGGCGCGGAGAGCCATCAGGCCGGGCATCTCGGTTTCAGCGATGTTGAGCTCCTTACGCCCAAAATCAGCTTGGCCGATGTCGGCGATCACATAAGAATTGGTGGCCTGCAGATGGGGGAACGCATCAACAGGCGCCACTGGGGTCGCAACCATGAAAAAACTCCCGAAGGATGGATGTGGGAAATATTTGCGGAGACGCCGAGGCTTCGGGCTCGCTTGCGCAGAATCTACAGGCACAAACCCAAAGGCTGTGATGGAGGTGTGCCAACTCGCCGATGCGGACGCCACCCTGGCCCTGGGTCGGCGGCTGGCGGAGCGGCTCCTGGCAGGGGGGGCGACCTGCCAGCTCCTGCTGCTGCAAGGAGAGCTGGGCGCAGGCAAAACCTGCCTGGTGCAAGGGCTGGCGGAGGGGCTGGGTATCAGCGAGCCGATCACCAGCCCCACCTTCGCCCTGGCCCACCACTACCGGGGGGAAGTGGAAGGCAAGCCCACGGCCTTGGTGCACCTGGATCTCTACCGGCTGGAGCAGCCCGCCTCCGCCGCTGAACTCTTTGCTCAGGAAGAAGAGGAGGCCCAAGCCCAAGGGGCAGTGCTGGCGGTGGAGTGGCCCCAGAGGCTCGCCTTCGTACCCATGCCCTGCTGGAGAGTGGAGTTGGAATTTGCGGGGGGGGGCAGGCTGGCGCGGCTGTTTGGGGAGGGGATCAGGTCCAAACGTCCCACTGCGGCCCCCAGCCGCGAGTGATGGTCGGCAACCAACAAGTCTCAGTCGACACCATCAACCGGCCAGGAGCCGCGAGGCGAAGCCTGCAATCACCAGCCAGAACAGGGCCGAAAAAACGCCGCTTCCCAGTTTGCGGTTGATGGCTCGCCCGAAAAAGGGGATCAGCAGCATCATGGGAAGCAATGGCGCGA
>JBIIJA010000236.1:0-4293 GCA_044234195.1 Cyanobium sp.
AGAGCCTGGCCTTCGGGAGCCAAGACCGGTTTCTGACCTCCGGTGGCATGGGAGCCATGGGGTATGGGCTACCGGCGGCCATTGGCGCGTCGTTCGCCCAACCCGATCTCACCACCGTGTTGATCAGCGGCGATGGCAGTTTCCAGTTGAACATCCAAGAACTGGAAACCGTGCGCCGCAATCATCTCCCGTTGAAAATCCTTCTGTTCAACAACCACTGCCACGGCATGGTGCGCCAATTCCAGGAAACCTATTTCCAAGGCAACCTGCAATCCACCGCCAAGGGCTACAGCACACCCGATTTCGTGGCCATCGGCCACGCCTACTCCATCCCCTCCCGCACCTTGCTTCCGGGGGGCGACACCACCGCCGCGCTGAGTGAGCTCCTCAGCGTGGATGGGCCGGCCCTGTTGGAAGTGCCTCTTTCCGTCAACAGCAAGGTGTACCCCAAACTGGCCTTTGGCAGACGCTTCGGGGAAATGGAGCCAGAAGCCACTCCCACGGCAATGGAATCCACCTGAACCCTTGAACTCTCCTCAGGCTGACGACGACGGAGCCATCGTGGTCACCGGGGCCACGGGCTGGGTGGGCCGCACCGTGATCGACCAGCTGCAGCGAGAGCTGCCAAAGGACAGCGTGCAGCGGCGGTTGCGAATCTTCAGCAGCCAGGCGGGGAACCTTCCGCTGGCCCATGGCCCAGGGGTGCCTCTCCAACCGTTGGCGGATCTTCCCGGCTTGGCTGAACGGGAACCAATCTCGGCCCTGATTCACTGCGCCTTCCTCACGCCCGATCGTTTGGCCGACCTGAGCCCCAAAACCTTTGCCGACACCAATCGAGACATCAGCGATCAAGTGTGCGCCGCCCTGAGGTTGAACCCTGGGAGCCGTGTGGTGACCTTCTCCTCTGGCGCTGCCGGATTGATGGAAGGGGTTGGACCATCCCCACCACCAGCGACAGCGCTCTATGGCGAGCTCAAGCTGGAGGAGGAACGGCGGTTGAGCGCCCTTGCAACGACGCTCGTGCTGCGGATCTACGCCCTAACAGGACGGCACATCCGCCACCCCCGTCGGTATGCCCTTGGGGATTTTCTCCACCATGCCCTGGCTGGCAAACCGATTGCGATCCAGAGCAAGAGGCCCGTCATCCGTGGCTACGGCCATGCCGATGCCATCGCCGGACTCGCCATCCGCTGGGTTCTTAGCCCACGTTCCGCCCCCAGCAACCCGATTGCCACCGTGAGCCATACCTTAGAGCTGGTGGAGCTCGCCGAGACCATTGCCAAGATCTATGGCCAACCGGCCCCCATGGTTCCCGTCCGCTCTGAAGCGGAAGGAGATCGCTACACCGCCCCAATGGATGACTTCCGCGAGGCCTTGAGGCTGCATTCTCTCCCTTGCTTGAGCCTGGA
This sequence comes from Cyanobium sp., assembly GCA_044234195.1. Taxonomy (GTDB): domain Bacteria; phylum Cyanobacteriota; class Cyanobacteriia; order PCC-6307; family Cyanobiaceae; genus Cyanobium. The sequence continues at coordinate 1,410 of JBIIJA010000236.1, forward strand.
GGATCAAATTCGAGACACAGCAAAGGCTTTCGCAAACGCCTCTACCAACAACGGCTAAGCGATGAGACCTATTCTGCGCGGGAACGCAGGCGGGAAGAGAGATCATAGCGGTAGCAAAATTGCGACCACAGATAACCTATTGTGGCACCTTGCAGACCAATTATACCTGCGATTTGCCACAGAGGGATATGATATTGCAACACGAACACCAACCCAAGATTGATCAGACTTATGGGGACTGCTGCAGTGAGATAAGTGCGAATTCCTGTGCCTGCGGATGAGAAAACAAAGCGATTGTAAACAATACAACGGGCAGAATGCATGCCAATCTCCGTCAAGAACGAGGCAAGCATGGGCGCGCCAATGAGGGCAATGAGGTAAAACAAGCTAGGCCCTGCCAGGGTGAATAAAGCCCCCGTGAGAAGAAATCGAGTGTATTGACGGGAAACCGGAGAACGTCTCTTCACTCTCACAAACTTCGAAAGCGGATACTGGGGCGCGATGGCTGATAAATCCCGCTTTCAATCTGCCGTGACACCAGGGAGAGCATGATCACCTGAAAAGAGCTCGATAGGAGGATGAGCAAGGCCAGAGTTGGCACCCCGGGCGCATAACCACTACGACCGGTGGCAAAGTTTATAAGAATAAAGATACCGATCAATATTGAACACAAGAAGATAATAAAGCCCAACCGCAGGGAGAGGCGACTTGCAAGGGACTTGCCCGTGATAATGCCTGTGCCAGCCTCAGAGACATAGCCCATGAATTTGTAGCTTGAGCGACCCCGCATACGGTCGGGCTGCTCATAGGTAATCACACTGGGATTGAACGATGCAGAACTCAAGCATTGGCGCATGTTCATCGGCGTTTGTTGCCAGAATTCAAGGGCCTGCTCCAGCACATCGCGCCTATAACAGCCAAAACCATGAAACCCGGGAAATACATTCGTATCTCGATCAGAAAAACTCAGCAAGCGATAATAGAGCTTGCGAAATGAACGAATTAGCAGCGAGCCTGCTGACCGTTGCTTACACGCAAATACCGCATCACTTGCCATGGGATCTGTGATGAGTTTGCGCAACATCTGGCGCGCCAGCTCTGGAGGATCCTGGAGGTCGGCACACAACAGAACAATCAGATCACCCTTTGCCAGGCGCAAGCCTTGAACAAACGAGGGCTCCGGACCATAGTTGCGAAGGTTGCGAATGCCCTTGACACGCGGATCCTTACTGATCAGCTGTTGGATGACCTCTGGCGTGCGATCGAGACTGCTGTTATCAACAAGCTGCAGCGCAAATGTTAATTCAATCTCCGGCAGATCGGCGCAAAGGCTATCAAATGCACGGAGACATTGGCGATAGAGCTCCTCAAGATTCGCCTCCTCATTGTAGGCGGAGCTAACAAATGTAATGTCGTATTTTTCTCCGCTCCCAGCGTCGACTGCCTTCATCACACTAGCGAATTCAAGGCAACCGCTACAACTCGGTGATCTGTATCCCTTTGCAGGTCTTTCATTGCCGCCCTGGCTTCGATGGAAATGGGATCGTTTGGCTCGCTCGCTTCGTGGAGAATCCGGCCCAAAATCTCCGCACCACCCACTCGCACGGTGCCGTCACCATCCTCCAAAGCCAGCCGGGCCAATTCCAGTAGGCGGGAGGGATTCATCTCAGGCTGCTCGGCAAGGGCCGCCAAAATGCTGCATCGCACCAACCACTGACCATCTGCCGCAAAGGCCTCAATCAGCACGGGCCACGCTTGCTCCACGCCGTAGCTGGCCAGGGCATTGGCGGCTTCGGCCCGCACGTTAGCGTCCCCATCCTCCCGCAGCACCCGCTCCAGAACCCGCTGCCCCTCCACGCTGCGCTTCACCCCCAGCCCTGCACAACTGATGGAGCGGATCACAAAAGGCGTTTGCTCCACACCCAGTAACAATAGGGGGGTGGCCTCTTCGACGGTGCACTCCCTCAGGCTGACCAAAGCGGGCATGGCTCGGGCTGGATCGGCCGAGCTGATGGCCTGCCGAATAGCTTCTAGATCAGGCGGCAAAAGAGACGCATCCTCGAAGCTTGTCACCGTAGCAATCCGGTTCCTCTCCCCCTCCCAATCACCTCTCGGGCCCGGACTCTGTTGGGGACCTCTCAGGGCCGGGTTGGCGCAGCAGCCGCAACACCATGGATCGGCGCCGTCGACGGCGCAACCAACTGAACACCAACAGCCCGCAGCCGATCAGCAAGGCAGGCACGGCCTGGAGCCGGGCCGCAGGGGTCCTGTGAAGCATGGAGACCAAAGCCAGCAGGATCAACAGCGGAGAGGAGAGCGCCAGCAGATCCGCTGGGCCCTGGGAGAGGGGCATCCGGCCCCCCTGCCCCATCCCAGAGGGGGGGGGCGTCACGACAAGCGCTCTGCGGAGCAGCCTGGCGCTGGGGCTGGGGTCTGCAGGTGGCCCCAGCGCAAGAGGCTGAGGGTGAGCACCTTCACCCCAACCGCCAGACATCCCTCATCGGGAGTGAAGGTGTTGCTGTGGAGGGGGGTGCAACCCTCCGGACCCGCTACACCGAGACGAAACATGGTGCCCGGGGCGCTCTGCAGCAATTCCGCAAAATCTTCCGCCCCAAGGGAAGGCTGCTCCAGCCAAAGCACCTGTTGTCGCCCCAACAACTCCTCGGCGGCGTCAGCCACCAGCTGGGTGAGGGCTGCCTCGTTGTGCACGGGAGGAGAGATGCAGCGGTAGTGCACCCGAGCCTCCCCGCCATGGCCCCGGCAGAGGGCGTGCACCGTGTCTTCGATCCATCCCGGGAGCCGATCATGCACCGCCAGGTCCAGGCAACGCACCGTGCCAAGCAACCTCACGTGGTCGGCGATCACGTTGAAGGCCCGGCCGCCC
>JBIIJA010000237.1:0-4290 GCA_044234195.1 Cyanobium sp.
GCTATCTGAGCAAAGCCTTGGTGCAACACCCCCCGGCGGTGGAGGTGAAGGAGGCAGCCTGAGAGAGACACTCTGCCTCCGAGGCGTTGAGCATGGGGCGAAGGGGCTCAGGCTCAGCGAGAGGGTTCAAAACCAGCGTGGCGAGCCTGTCAATTCGGTGCGCTCGCGTTCTCCAGCGGATGGTCCTTGTTGCTGTCCGGCATCCAGTAACTGAGGTCGTCCTGCCAGTAGAGGCGCCCAGGAAGCCGCTGGCTGCTGAGTTTGGATTGCCCCATCAGGCCGATCACCCGGCTGAGATCGAGAGGGGAGAGGTTGGTGTCGATGTCTTCTCCGGCGATCTTCATCAGGGCGGGGAGTTGCACCAGGGTGGCGGGGCGCACCAGCTTGCGGAACATTTCGTTGATCACAAGCCGTTGGCGGTCCATTCGCCCGAGATCGCCTTCCTCATCGTGGCGGAAGCGCAGGAAGCCCTCCAGCTCCCGCCCCTTGAGCGTTTGCCGTCCGGGATAGAGATCGATGTAAAGCCCCTGAGCGTTGTCGACGTAATACATCCGCTTGGGCACGTTCACGTCCACCCCCCCCAGGGCTTCGGCCACCCGTTCCACGGCCCGTAGGTTCACCTTCAGATATTTCTCCACAGGCGTGCCCACGAGTCTGCCCACCTCCTTGCGGGTGGCTTCAATGCCCGCGGTGGCATAGAGGGCATTCACCTTCTGCACCCCCAGGCTCGGGGTTTCCACGAAGGTGTCGCGCGGCACTTGGATGACACGTGTCAGCCCATCTCCCACCCGAACGGTGAACATCACATCGGTGCTTCCCGACACCTGGTCACTGCCCAGCACCAGGATTGGTTCCTCGCTTTGCTGGGGGGCGAGGATGGCTCCGACGGCTTTTGGCCCGTGTCCCAGGGTGGCGAGCAGATGGCCCAGGTTGCGGGCGGGGGCTGCTAGGCCGTAGCCCAGGCTCAAGCCCACCACAAAGATGAGAGCGTGCTTGGGATTGATGTTCCAGGGGTTTGGTTTGGCCGTTTTCAGAGGTTGGACCACGGCCAGTGCTCCCTTGGATGGGGCACGTTCTGCGCGGCCCCTTGAGGAGGTGAAAGGGCGGGAGGTTCTCCCTGGGGTGGGTTGCCCGGGGGGTGGTTGCAATGGCGCCTGGCTCATGGGCTTCCCTATTGGCGGAAGGGTAAGGGCTGCGGGCCTTCTCCACCAGTGGCGCCAGGACGCTTTCTCCAGGCAAGCTGGAGCTTTCAACCCTTGCGTTCGTGCCTTTTCCTTGCACCTTGGCGTTTCAAACGGCCGGAGACGCCGGCGCGGCCCTTCCTTTTGGGCTCACGATCGAGAGTCTCCAGCGCTGGACATTGATCTATCTCGGCCTCTCCTCCCTGGTGTTCGTGGTGGTGTGGGTGGTGGGCTATTTGCGCCGTTGATGTCTCACGAGAGCATGGTCAGTTGCCGTTCCGGGGGTTCTTCGCTGATGAAGCCATAGGCCTCGAAGACCGCGGGGTCGGCATGGGTGATCCGGGGACCTTCAACGGTTTGCTCCAAGCGGAAGCCTTCCGCAGCCATGCGACGCATCAGGGCTGCCGCTTCCTGAAAGCGCGAGGCCATGGCCTCAAGGCTGGCACAGTCGGCCGTCAGGCCCGTTTCCTTCCAGGTGAAGTAGGGCATGCCTTTCCCCCGATGGGATTTTCACTCTAGGTGGGTCGGAGTGCCAGGCCAAGCAGCACCAGCAGCAGGCTGGCCCCCCAGAAGCTGAGCACCACGCCCTGCTCGCTCAGGCCCCCCAGCTCGAAATGGTGATGGAGGGGCGCCATGCGAAAGATCCGCTTGCCCTGCCCATCCGGGCCCTTCGTGGCCTTGAACACCCACACCTGCAGGATCACAGAAAGGGATTCCGCCAGGAACACCCCCCCCATCACCAAGAGGGGCCAGAGGCTGTTGCTCAGAAGGGCTACAGCAGAGAGGGCGGCTCCCATGGCCAGCGACCCCGTGTCACCCATGAACACCTTGGCGGGGTGCCTGTTTTGGCTCAGAAAACCGAGCCAGCAGCCGGCCATGGCGGCGCAGAAGGCCGCCAGGGAGGGATCGCCGCCATGGCCCCGGGCCATCAGCTGCAAGGCCATTCCGGTGAACACCACGGCGCCGCACCCGGCGGCCAGTCCATCGAGACCATCGGTCAGGTTGGTGGCATTGCTTTCGGCAAGGAAGACAAACAGCCCGAGGGGCCAGATCGCCAACCCCAAGGGCAGCACCCACCCCAAGGGCAGGCCCACATCTCCTGGGGCGCCCCCGCCGAGCCAGCCGCCGCGCCATACCCACAGCAGGAAAAGCACAGCGGCCAGGGCCTGCAGGGCCAGCTTGCCCCGCGGTGTGAGGCCGGTGTTGGTGCGCTTGGTGAGGCTGCGCCAGTCGTCCATGGCGCCGATGGCCATGTAGGCCAAGGTGACAGCCGCCACCGCCAGCAAGCGCGGGTCGCTGGGGCTGATCCAGCCCCCCACCAACACCCCCACCGGCACCACGAGCAGACCTCCCATGGTGGGAGTGCCGGCCTTGGACTGGTGGCCTTGGGGCCCTTCCTCCCGGATCACCTGCCCCAGCTTGAGAGCGCGCAAGCGGGGGACCCCCCAAGCGGCCACCCCGACGCTCACGAAGGCCGAAACCACCAGCGGCAGGGCGAGGTGGGAATTGGCCAACCTGGCGTCTGCAAGGAGGCAGGCCCCAAGGAGGGCCAGGGCCAGCAGGGCCGCCGTCAGGCGGCCGTCTTGAACACGCATGTGAGCTGATCAGTCCTCCCAGTCTTCCTCGGCGGCCTCCTCAACCTGGGTGTAATCCTCTTTCTCGCCCATCAGGGCGGAGAGTTCCTCCTCTTCCACCGTGCTCACATCGGTGCTGGCGGTTTCCTCATCCGCCACCAGGCGTCCGCTGGCTTCCAGGAGGGTCAGCAGATCAGGCTCATCCCGCAGGGGGAGCACGGGAGCGGGCTCATCCCGCCGATAGCGGGTGAGGGAAGGATTGATGCTGTCAAGAATGCTCATGCCGTTCTGCGTGCCTGGGCTTGTGCCGGTTCTGTGCGAGGGGTCCGTGCCAAGCTGCCTCGCACGGAACAATTCAACACCCTAGCTCCTTACCACACCTTTTCCCCCAGGCATGGGCCCCACCAAGCTGCAGCAGTTGTCCCTCACGTGGCTGTTGGCCCTCGGCCTGAGCGCCCTGATGGTGGCGGCGGGGCGGCGTTGGCCCCAGCCCCTGCCGATCCAGTCTGGCTGGGTGTGGGCAGCTCTGTTTCTGTTGCCCCTGCTCACCCTTGTTGGAGTGTTGATGCGTTGGCCAGTGCCCCAGGCGCGTGTGGAACCCGAGGAGGGAGAATCCTCCGGTGCCATGCAGGAACGTTGATGGGAGCCAGTGGGGCCGGCGCTGCCGGGGGACGGGCAAAGAAGGTGGTGCTGGCCTATTCCGGAGGGGTGGACACCAGTGTCTGCATCCCCTATCTGCTGAAGGAATGGGGCGTGGAGGAGGTGATCACCTTCGCCGCCGATCTGGGCCAGGGCGATGAATTGGAGCCCATCCGCCAGAAGGCCTTAGCCGCCGGGGCCAGCCAGTCGCTCGCTGCCGATTTGGTGACGCCCTTCATCCGCGACTTTGCCTTTCCCGCGATCCGGGCCAACGCCCTCTACGAAGGCCGCTATCCCCTCTCCACGGCCCTGGCCCGGCCGCTGATCGCCCGGGAACTGGTGGCGGTGGCCCGGCAGGTGGGTGCCGACGCTGTGGCCCATGGCTGCACGGGGAAGGGCAACGATCAGGTGCGGTTTGATGTGGCCATCGGCGCGCTCGCCCCGGATCTGAAGGTGTTGGCTCCGGCCCGGGAGTGGGGCATGAGTCGGGAGGAAACGATCGCCTATGGCGAACGCTGCGGCATCCCCGCGCCGGTGAGCAAGGCCTCCCCCTATTCCATCGACCTCAACCTGCTGGGGCGCAGCATCGAAGCGGGCTGCCTGGAGGACCCCATGGTGGAGCCCCCGGAGGAGGTCTATGCCATGACGCGCTCAGTGGAGGCGACGCCTGCGGAGCCCCAAGTGGTGGAGATCGCCTTTGAGGGGGGCCATCCTGTGGCCATCGACGGGGAGCGGCTGGATCCGGTGAACCTGGTGCGCCGGGCCAACACCTTGGCGGGCACCCACGGCTTTGGTCGGCTCGACATGATCGAAAATCGTGTGGTGGGCATCAAGTCGCGGGAGATTTATGAAACCCCAGGCCTGTTGCTGTTGATCCGGGCCCACCAGGAGCTGGA
>JBIIJA010000238.1:0-4285 GCA_044234195.1 Cyanobium sp.
CTGGATCACGGCCACGTAGTGGGCCTCATCGCCGGTGACGATGTGGCTGCGCTGCAACACCAACCCGATCACCGGGCCTTTACGGGCCTTCTCGCTGAGATCAGAGCGGCTTGCGCTCCAATTGAGGTATTCCTTGAGATCTTCAAACATCCCCGGCGCTAAGGGATGCCAGATGCCCAGATCGGGGAAGACCACAGGATCTGCTACCTGCAGGGCTAGTCCCTCCCCTGCGCCTTTGGCAAACACGTATTTATCCGCCAGCATCAACAGGAAATTGCGGAGGTTGTCCGGCGTTCCACCCAGCCAATACTGGAAGCTGAGCATGAAGGAGCGGGCATCCTGCGCCTTCTCCACCGGCAGATACTTGAGCACCGTCGGCAGGGTGTTCAGCAGCTTGAGCATGGCGTCTTGGAACCCAGCCGAGCCGCCCTTTTCCTTGCGCTTTTTCATGAACTGCGCAATGGCGCTCTTGCTCTGGCCCAGCTGGGCCATGGAAAAAGTGCCCAGCTTGTTGAGCCGCATCACCTCCGGCATGGAGGGAAACACCACCGCTGCCTTCAGGCGATCGCGGTGGGGGGCCACCGCTTCCACCACCTTCTGGGCCAGATCCTCAATGAAGATCAGGGAGGCGATGAAGACATCGGCGGCAGCCACATCAGCGCAAAAATCCGCGTAGTTCTCAGGGTCGCGCAGCTCCTCGATCAAGTAGCCGGAGAGCTCAATGGCCAGGGCCGGGTTGCCCTCGTTGATGCTTTGGGCCGCGGTGGTGAGCGCGTTTTGATACTGGGGCTCCAGCACCACATACACGGCCCGCATCAGTGCGCGCTGGCCGACGGCCTCAGGGCTGACCCGACGGTTTGCGGAACGGACCTGGGTGAACATGCGTGCCGTTGAATTGAGCAATGTTAAGGAGCCTACGCAGGGCTGCCCGCCCCTGCGTAGGACCGAGAAGAGGCGTTACAGGAGGCCGGGTGCCGGCCTGCGCCCATAGCCCAGGCGATCCAGCATCGGGCCCGCCAGCGCCGTGGTGAGCAGGGCCATCAGCACCCCCATGGTGAACAGCTGCCCGCTGATGACCCCTAGAGCCAGCCCCACGTTGAGCACCACCAGCTCCGTGAGGCCGCGGGTGTTCATCAACCAGCCCAGGGCCTCAGCCTCCTTCGGGGGCACCCCACTGCCGAGGGCCACCCCCCACACCCCCAAAAACTTTCCCGCCACCGCCGTGGCCACCACCAAGCCCGTGGCCATCCAGAGCGCGGGGGTGTGGAGGCTGCCGATCTGGGTGTTGAGGCCACTGATCGCGAAGAACAAGGGCAACAGCAACCGCAGCACCACCGTCTCCAGGCGCACCTCCAGCCACTGCCGCATCGTTTCGTCGCGAGGCAGGCACAGGCCCCAAAGAAAGGCCCCAAAGATCAGGTGCACGCCAATCACCTCGGTAACCAGTCCGCTGAGCAGGGCCCCGAGGAGCAACAGGGTCTGCAGCAGTTCGGCTGGGGGATGGCCCGTTTGAAGCCGCCGTGACAACCAACGGCGCAGAGGGGCAGTGGAGAGCAGCAGGGCAGCGCCATAGAGGGCCGTGCCCGCCATCACGGGAAGGCCCCCTCGCAAGGAACCGGTGCGGCTGTAGGCCGACACCACCGCCAGCAAACTCCAGCCCACCACGTCGTCGATAGAGGCGGCGCTGATGGCCAGGATTCCTAAGGGTTGCCCCAGGAGTTGGCGTTCCGAAAGGATGCGAGCCAGAACAGGAAAGGCCGTGATCGCCATGGCCACCCCCATGAACAGAGCGCCCTGGGGGGTGTGATCCCCGGGGATCAGCTCCGGCTGCCACTCTTCCAAGAGGGTGGCCAGTCCCACGCCCAGCACCAGAGGAAGCACCACCCCCACCAGGGAGAGTCGGCTGGCCAAGGGCAACCGTTGCCTCAGGATCTTGGGGTTGATCTCCAAACCCACCAAAAACATGAACAGGACCAGGCCAAGCTGGGCCAACAGATTGATCTGATCACGCACCTCCGCGCTAAAAAGCCAGCCAAAGGCCCGGGGCGCCAAGGCACCCAGCAGGCTGGGTCCAAGCAAAATGCCACCGAGAATGTCTCCCATCACCCGGGGCTGGCCGATGCGCTGGGCCAAAGCCCCCAGCAGTTGAGCCACGGCAATGATCACCACCACGGCGAGAAGGGCCTTAACGAGGGGGGAGGACTCCATCCCGAATGGGTTCCCGCCATGGGGAAGATCGAGCCATTGTGCCTGGGCTGAGGCTGGCCCCATAGGCTCAGCCCCCATAGGCTCAGTGAGGAAGGCCACTCCTCCTGGCGCCCGCCTCCACCCCCCGCAGCATGACGTCAACCCCCGGCTCTTTTGTTCATGAGCGTTCGAAGCCCGCTTCCATCCCCGTGGTGGTGGCCGGGGCTCTGGGGCGGATGGGCGCAGAGGTGGTGAAAGCGGTGCGGGATGCTCCCGACTGTGCCCTCGTAGGAGCCATCGACACCACCCCTGGAGTGGAGGGGCGGGATGTGGGCCTGGCATTGGGCCTGGGGGAGTTGGAGGTGGCGCTCACAGCCGACTTTGAAGGCACCCTCTGCCAGGCCAGCCAGGCCGTGCGGCAAAGCGGACCTGGCGGCGGGGCCGTGCTGGTGGACTTCACTCACCCTTCCGTGGTTTACGAGCACACCCGAGGGGCGATCGCCTACGGCGTGCACCCGGTGATCGGCACCACCGGCCTCTCGCCCGAGCAGCTGGAGGATCTGAGCACGTTTGCTCAAAAAGCTTCGATGGGGGGAGCCGTGATCCCCAACTTCTCGGTGGGAATGGTGCTGCTGCAGCAGGCCGCCGCCGCCGCCGCCCGCTTCTACGACTACGCCGAACTCACCGAGCTCCACCACAACCGCAAGGCCGATGCCCCCAGCGGCACCTGCCTGAAAACGGCGGAATTGATGGAGGAGCTGGGCAAATCCTTCAACCCCCAGCAGGTGGAGGAGCGCGAAACCCTACCCGGCTGCCGCGGGGGCCTCAGGGAGAGCGGCCTGCGGCTCCATTCCGTGCGCCTGCCTGGCCTGGTGGCCCATCAGGAAGTGCTCTTCGGAGCGGCCGGGGAGACCTACACCCTGCGCCACGACACGATCGACCGCTCGGCTTACATGCCTGGAGTGCTGCTGACGGTGCGAAAGGTGCGGACCCTGGAGGGTCTGGTCTACGGCCTGGAGCGCCTCCTCTAGCCATCCAGCCCCCACCATGCTGATCCCCGTCACCTCCAGCGAACTGGCACGCCTGATTCCGGCGGTAGCCACCGGCCCCCAGTTCAATGCCTGCAGCGGCGATCCCCGCAAGCTGCTGCAGCGGCTCCTGATCTCCCTGATCGGTGGGGTGTTGCTGCTGTTGGTGAGCCAGACCCTGGCGTTCAACAGCCGCTTTTCTTCTCTCTGGTTGGTGGCCGGGGTGGTGACGATCCTCTACATCCTTTGGGGGCCCATCATGGAAGCGGGCCGCCGCAACGCGACTCTGCGCCGCTATCCGACGGCGGCCATCTTCGATGGGCGGGTGGCTGATCTCTACACCAAGGAGGTGGTGGAGGATCGAAGGGAGCAGACCGATCGCAGCGGCCGGTTGGAACTGGTGGAAAACAAGCGCACCTGGCTTTGCCTGGAACTGGAAGATGAGGAGGGCTATCTCGGCCAGCTGCGCTTCCCGCTGGACAACAAAAAGCACCAGGTCATCCGCCGAGGCATGGTGGTGCGCTGTCTGGTGCTGAGTGAACGCCCCGACTTCAGTCGCATCGGCGCCATCAGCGATGGCTGGCTGCCCCAAGTGAAGCTCTGGGTGGGTGACTACCCCTATTTGCTGAGGCCGGCATTTGAGGAGCTCTGCCTGCTGCGGCTCCGGGGGCGGTGAACCGCCCAGCTCAAAAGCAAGCCAATCTCGCAACAATGCTTTACAGTTCCATTAACACTTCTCAAAGGAGCCCATGGCCCAGTCCGTATCCCCCACCATCCGCGGCGCCCAAGTCACCACCGAAGATGGCGGTCGCCTCAATGCTTTCGCCACCGAACCCCGCATGGAAGTGGTGAGTTCTGAGAACGGCTGGGGTTTCCACGAGCGCGCTGAAAAGCTCAACGGGCGCATGGCCATGCTCGGCTTCATTGCCCTGCTCGCCACCGAATTCGCCCTGGGCGGCGAAGCCTTCACCCGTGGCCTGCTCGGCATCGGTTGATCTCCCCCATCCACAGCTGACCTTTCGGCCGCAGCACAGTGTGCTGCGGCTTTTTGTTAGCGCCATTACCCCGCT
>JBIIJA010000239.1:0-4280 GCA_044234195.1 Cyanobium sp.
TAGATCACGGCCTTCCTTGTCCGTGAAGGAAATGTGACCAAGCCAGCCTGTGGGTAGGCCATCTCCGTTGACCATAGGACCAACCCGGAAGAGACCGCCCTTGGCTGGGCTATTGCCGACGTAATCGTAAAACGCGAGCTTTTCAGGAATGGAGGCCCAAGCTTCCGCTTTGGTGACTCCCTGATCTAAAGCAGTTTGGACACGCCGATTGATCTCGGTCTTGAAATAGTTTTGATCCCACTGATAACGGGTGGGGCCAAACAGCTCAATCGGAGTTGCCGCGGCGCCATACCACATGGTGCCTGCCACAACGAAAGCGGCAAAGAAAACTGCTGCAATGGCACTGGCCAACACTGTTTCGATGTTCCCCATTCGAAGGGCTTTGTAGAGCCTTTCGGGGGGGCGGGTGGTGATGTGGAAGATGCCGGCGATGATGCCCACAATGCCTGCGGCGATGTGATGGGCAACAATCCCACCTGGGTTAAATGGGTTGAAACCGTCCGCCCCCCACGAGGGTTGAACTTTCTCCAAGTGGCCCGTCAGTCCGTAGGGATCTGACACCCACATTCCCGGTCCGAAGACCCCAGTGAGGTGGAAAGCTCCAAATCCGAAGCAGGCCAGACCGGCCAACAGGAGATGGATGCCAAAAATCTTGGGCAGGTCTAAGGCGGGCTCCCCTGTGCGGGGGTCCTGCCAGATCTCCAGATCCCAATAGGTCCAGTGCCAAATGGCAGCCAGGAAGAGGAGTCCACTGAAAACGATGTGGGCGGCAGCAACGCCTTCAAAGCTCCAGAAGCCAGGGTCGACCCCGGTTTCTCCAGTGATGCTCCAACCACTCCAGCTGCCGGTGACACCAAGGCGGGCCATGAAGGGCATGACAAACATGCCCTGGCGCCACATCGGGTTGAGCACCGGGTCAGAAGGGTCGAAGATGGCAAGCTCATAAAGCGCCATGGAGCCGGCCCAGCCGGCGACAAGCGCTGTGTGCATGAGGTGCACGGCGAGCAAACGGCCCGGGTCGTTGATGACGACCGTGTGCACCCGATACCAGGGCAATCCCATTGGGTGTCAGAACTGGGTGTCTGGAGATGGTAGTTGGTGCGGATGGCCGTACGGGGATTCAGGTAACGGACCGCAACTGGCGAAGTTTCAAAATGTCAGGGTTGCGGGATGGACCATGCCAGTGATTCGTTTCTTGAGAGAAGGACAGGATGTGGAGTGCTACCCCGGGGAAAATCTCCGAGAGGTGGCCCTTCGGGAAGGGATTGAGCTTTATGGCTTGAAGGGCAAGCTTGGAAACTGCGGCGGCTGCGGCCAATGCATCACCTGTTTTGTGGACGTCCGAGGCGCCCAGCCCGACGCGCTCAGCCCCCTGACTGCGGTAGAGATCCAAAAGCTCCGCCGCCGGCCCCAAAGTTGGCGATTGGCCTGTCAGAGCCTTGTGCAGAGCTCCCTGGTGGTGCTCACCCGCCCCCAAACTGGCTTCGCCAATGGGGAAGCCGCCTGGGAACAGGCCCTCCAGGAACCCCTCCCTCCGGGCCCGCTGGCCTGGCCAGACCCCGTTGTGGAGCCTCCCGGTGGTGAGGGCGAGGAGGCCGCTGCGGACAGCCCAACCGCAACGACCGATGAAGGCGCCGTCGAGGATGCGAGGGAGCAGTGATACCTTCACTCCATTCCCGATCCAGCCATGGAAACCAATGATCTCGGCTTTGTGGCCAGCTTGCTGTTTGTCCTGGTTCCGGCTGTGTTTCTGATTGTCCTCTTCATCCAAACCAACAGCCGTCAAAGCAGCTGATCAGTCCAGCTCCACCGAGGCTTCGGTGGAGCTGGAGCAGCCTTCACGTCCTGGATTCCGGCTCCCTCACCAAGAGGACTGGCGCCGGGGAGTGCACCCGGATGTAGTCACTCACGGAGCTCCCCAGGAGCCGATCTAGGTCAACCAAGCCCTTGGCCACTAGGGGCCTTCTGTCCTGAGAAGCGATCACCAGGAGATCGGCCTTCGCTTCTTCAGCCGCTTCACAGACCCTGCGGCCGATGTCTCCCGTCTTGTGCATCGCTTGCAGTTCCACACCCATGTTGCGGGCGCGGCTAGCAGCTTTATTGAGCACGTCGTCCGCCGGGCTGCGTCCCCCTCGGGAGGGAATGATGTCTTGACGGGACACATGGACACCGATGAGGGTCCCACCAGGGATACCTTTCACGAGCTCACAGGCCAACTGAACGGCATCGTCTCCGACTCCTGTGCCGTCAACCGTCACCATGACGCGATTAATGGCTCGCACGTAGATGTCGTCTCTCACAAGCAGCATGGGCCGAGTGGAGAGCTGAAACACGTATTGGCTCGCACTGTTGCTGAGGATGGATTGCAAACGGTTCAATCCTCGGGAGCCCATCACGATCAAATCGGCATTCAGCTCCTCGGCCACGCGCAGCACGGTTTGTTTCGTGTCGCCTTCCCTCACCAAGCTCTCAACCTCACCTGGCTGCAAACCCATTCTCTCGACCGCCGCTTGCATCAAGTCGTGGGCCCGCTGCCGGTGCACCTCAACATCTTCTTTTCCCTGCTCTGATATGACATGCAACAGGTGAACCTTGGCCTGCCTGCAAGGCGGAATGGTGCGCAGCATGCGCACCATTTCCTCCACATGGCCTGTGCCGGAGTCGGCGATGAGCAGGGTGCGAAACACGGACTGGGTTCGGGGCTGAACCAGCCTATGGCTGATTGAATGCCCTCCCACATCGCAATGCCACACAGCGTGATGGACTTGGTTTCCCTGCGACCGCCGGAGGGGGCTTGGCGTCTACACCGCCGCGTCCTGCCCCAACACACCGACCACGCTGGCGTGATGTGGCACGGAGCCTACGTAGCTTGGCTGGAAGAAGCCAGGGTGGAAGCTTTGGCAGCAGCGGGTCTGGCCTACAGCGTTCTCTCTGCGCGTGGGCTGGAGATGCCCGTGGTGCGCCTGGCGGTCAACTACCGCTCCCCACTGATGCACGGGGATCAGGTCGAGGTGCGCAGCCTGGTGTTGCCTCGCCGTGGCATCAGACTGCCCTGGCATTCCTGGTTTCTGGGCCCTGGAGACAGGCTGGCAGCAGAGGCCCAGGTAGACCTGGTGCTCGTTGACTTCTCCGCAGGCGCCCAGCAGCGCCGCCCTCTGCGCCATCCCCCCACGGAACTGGCCGAGGCCCTGAGGACCCTCCACGAGGGCCCGCCCAAAAGATAGTTCGCGTGTACTATCAAAGAAGCACTGCTCTCCGCGGTTGGTCATCGCCTCCGATCCTTGGTCTCCGCCTCCACCATGGGACTGGCGCACAAGGCTCTGGTGGTTGTTGTGGTCCCGATGTCCAGGGGTGGGGCCCCAACGGCTGTCGGCTTTGATGGCAGAGTTTGGCAGTCTGGAGGTGGCCTGGCAAGCTCCAGGCCCCCTTCTGGCCCATCGCTGCCGTTGGTCTGATCGATTCCTGACGGCCGTCGAAACCTATCGGAGGCGGTGGGGAGACGATCCTCTTGCCATGGCGGCAGAGCTTTGGGAGCGGGGTCGTGGTGTCTTGGTCCCTGGGGATCTCCGCTGGCCGCCGGCGGTCCATCGGGCGCAACCGCCTCCTGCAGCGCTTCACTGGTCGGGCCGAGGAAGCCTATGGCGTCACCTGAGTGAACGCAGGGCCGTCGCCGTTGTGGGCACCCGCAGGCCTTCCCGCCATGGGCTGAGTGTCTCCCGACAAATCGGAGCCCTGTTGGCGAGGGGGGGGTGGCCTGTGGTGAGCGGGTTGGCGGCGGGGATTGATGGGGCTGCCCATCAGGGCTGCTTGGAGCAGAGGGGGGTGCCCATTGGCGTCCTGGGGACCCCCCTCGAACGGGTCTATCCCCGCCATCACGCTCCCTTACAGGCCTCTGTGGGCCAACACGGCCTCCTTCTGACCGAGCTGCCCCCGGGCGCTCCCGTCAGCAAGGGATCCTTTGCCCGGCGCAATCGGCTGCAGGTGGCGCTGGCCTCCGCCAGCGTCTTGGTGGAGTGTCCCCTGGGCAGTGGCGCGCTCCACTCCGCTGAGCTGGCCTGGAACGAAGGCCTGCCTCTTTGGGTGGTGCCGGCGGATACGGGTCGAGCCTCTGCCGAGGGCAGCAATGGTTTGCTCGCACGAGGTGCGACGCCCCTGACAAGACCAGAGGATCTGCTGACTGGGTTAGGGCCGGGGCCCCTGAGGCCACTGTGTCCTCCCGAGAGCAAGGTCAACACGCCTCGACCTGCAAACACCGCAGCGATCACGTCTCAACTCCTTGG
>JBIIJA010000429.1:0-4272 GCA_044234195.1 Cyanobium sp.
CCGCTCGTTTCCAGCTCAAGCCAGTCGTTGCGAGTGGAGCCCCCTCCTGTGTAGGGACCGCCAGTGACGCTTCGCAACAGCTTGGCCACCGTGCCTTGGCCAAGAGCGGTCACGATGGAGGCGTCTACAGCGGGCTCACTCCTGAGGTTCAAAACAGTTGACACCTGCTCGTTCGTACGCGCTTCTCCAGGTTGAAGTGGTTTGGGTGGCGCCTCAGTCAGTAAGGGAGCGGCGTCAAGGAAGGGTGTGGGATCCATTAAATCGGATCGGCGACGGTAGGGGCCAGACCCAGTTGTGAGTTCACCATTCACAGTTCCTTTATACATCTCAAAATGCAACATTGAGGAACCACTGGTCATCAGCCCGACATAGCCAATGACCTGTCCCTTGGAAACACGCGCGCCTGCAGAGATCCCCCGCGGCACTGACTGACGAATTTCACCATAGCGAATAACAATACCACTGTCGTGTTTGACTTCTAATGCATAGACGACGTCATAGAACAGATATGGTCCTTGGATGACAGTTCCATTGTCAATGGCCAGAACTTCTGTGCCTTCTGGGGCTAGCAAATCACATCCTGCATGCAGGCGATTCACATTGCGATAAGCACCAAATTGCCTGCCACCATCTTTGTAGCCGTAGGGGGCAGGTCGTTTGCGGAGCGGGAACAAGAGACTGGTCATGATCGGAATCCAAATAACTGTTCTTGATTGGGCTTGAAAAGTTTGCCTAACCCCTGGAAGGCGCCATGGTGTGGAGGCTGTTGGCTGTATTTTGAGTGTGGAGCCGGGATGCTAGAGAAGCGTGTAAACTTCATGTTTTTGAATAGGAAACACTTTGTTTTCTCAACCTCAAAGCGGAGCCGCAGTCGGTGGACATGCCAAGCCAACCTGCGCCACTTAGCCCGTTAGGTACGGTATTTGGCTCCGCGGACCTCTCATCCGGGAGGGTGTGCTCTGGGTCATGCGCCCGCGAGAGCTGCGCGCTGCGGAGCAGATCATCAGCAGCGTGCGCGATAACCGAGCTGTCGTGCTCCACACGGCAGGGGCGCTGGCACCGCTGTTCTGCTGCAGCGCCAGTGGAACAGGTCCGCTGCCGCAGAGGCCGGTGCGCACCGAGCAGCGGCCATTGGGCATCAAACCCAACTCGATCAGACCAGCTTCCAGTACTCGGGCGGCGATCTGCTCTGCCGGCAACCCCTCGGTGCCGGCCTGATGTTCGAAAGCGTCGAGCAGCACCGCCGGCAGCTGCCAGTGCACGGGCCTGAGATCAGTGGTCTCCATCACGGCTGCTGAGTTGAAGGTGGCCACTGCGGAGTTCTAGGTGTGTAGTCCCACCAGGTTGTTCAGCTGACGAAAGGGTGTGAGGTTGCCAGGGTCGGGGTGTCACCGCCCAACCAGGAACCTCACCCCCCATGCATAGCCACCCCATGTCCCGACTGACAGTCCTCAGTCGGGAACGCCTGATCCGTCGCCACCTGGAGGAGCACGTCCCGTTGCGTTTTTTGGCAGCCCAGGCAGGCATCAGCCTGCGGACGGCCTACAAGTGGCTGGCCCGCTATCGCGCAGGCGGACCATCCGCACTGGCGGATCGACGGAGTGTGCGCCACCGCCAGTGGAGAACGCTTGACCAACGACAACTGGAACAAGCCATTGAGCTGCGGCATGTCAGGCGACATTGAAAACTGAACCAGAGGCGACACGAAAACTGAGCCACCTGGACCGATCAGAAGCCCATGAGTCACAGAGGACCGCTGAGCCGCCGGAGGGGGTAGGGAGCTCCC
Organism: Cyanobium sp.; assembly: GCA_044234195.1. Classification (GTDB taxonomy): domain Bacteria; phylum Cyanobacteriota; class Cyanobacteriia; order PCC-6307; family Cyanobiaceae; genus Cyanobium. The sequence continues at coordinate 1,787 of JBIIJA010000429.1, forward strand.
AGGGGGCTGCATCGATGGCTGGTGTGGGCTTTGGCGTGGCCAAAACCAGGCGGATCTGTGCACCACGGGATCTGATCGGGCTGGAGGGTTCGATGCAGACGCCGGAGGAGGTGATAGTGATGAGGCAGCTGCTGGAGCGTGGCTGGAGCCGCCGGCGGATTGCGGCAGAGCTGGGCATGTCGCGCAACACACTGAATCGTTATCTCACTCTCGGCCAGTGGAAGCCCTACAGCTGTGCCAATCGCTCCGGCCAGCTGGATGGTCACCGGGAATGGTTACAGCAGCAGTTTGAGCAGCACCACGGCAACGCCGAGGTGGTGCGGCAGGAGCTGTGGAAACAGAAGGGCATCGAGGTGAGCCTGCGGACGGTGGAGCGTGGGGTGCAGGCTTGGCGGGAGGCGTTGCGACAGAGCCGTCAGGCCACCGTCCGCTACGAGACACCGCCAGGCAAGCAACTGCAGGCTGATTTCGGTGAGCTGTGGGTGCCGATCGGTGGGGTGCGGACCAAGGTTCACCTCTGTGTGTTGACCCTGGGCTACTCCAGGCGCCAGTTCGTTCGGGTGTTCCGCCACCAGAGGCAGCGCCACTGGCTGCAGGCGCTGGAGGAGGCGTTCCGCTTCTGGGGAGGGATTCCACAGGATGTGCTGGTTGATAACGCCAAGGCACTGATCAGCCACCACAACCCCAGATCTGGTGAGTTGGTGATCAACCCGGTGTTTGCCGCCTTTGCCAGGCACTGGGGGTTCACCCCCAAGGCCTGCTGGCCGAACCGGCCGCAGACCAAAGGAAAGGATGAGCGCGGCGTGGGGTATGTCAAACGCAGCGGCATTGCTGGGCACTGCTTTGACACCTGGGGCCAAATGGAGAGCCATCTGGAGTGGTGGAACAGGGACATCGCCGATCTGCGCATTCATGGCACCACCGGTGAGCGCCCACTGGAGCGGTTTGAGCGTGCGGAGGCCTCGGCGCTGATGGCGCTGAATGGCAAGCCCTCGTACCTGGCGGAGCAGGAGTTCAGTCGCCGTGTCGCCAAGGATTGCTGCGTGCAGGTGGAGGGCAACTGGTACAGCGTGCCGGCGGCACTGGTGCGCCAGAACGTGACGGTTCAGATCCGCGACCAGCAGGTGGTGATCCGCCAGGCCGGCCGGATCGTGGCACGTCATAGCCGCCAGGAGGCGAACCAGCGCAGCCGGCAGGTGATCGCCGGCCACTGGGCTGGTTTGGTGCCGCAGCGGGCGATTGAGGCCGCCCAGAGCGAGAGCGCCGGTCTGGCAGAGGTGGTGGCACTGGAGTCAATTCGGCGCTCGTCGCTGGCGCGACCTTTGAGCGACTACGCGGCAGTGGTGGCGGAGGTGGGCTGATGGCACGCGGTAAACCACAGGCAACGTCAGCCGTGCCCACCGGCCTCCCCACGGCGGAGTCCGCCGAAATCACCCAACTGGTGGAGGAGCTCGACGCCATGCTCAGCCGCCTGCGGCTGGGAGCGATCCGTGAGCAGCTTGATGGGTTACTGGAAGAAGCGGCCCGCAGGCAGCTGAACCTGCGTGAGGCCCTGGCCTGGCTTTGCGCCGCAGAGGTGGCGAGCAAGGAGCAGCGTCGACTGTCGATGGCCCTGACCATCGCCCGCTTCCCGTTCGTGCGCACCCTGGAGGGGTTTGAATTCGAGGCGCAGCCCTCGATCGACCCGGGGAAGATCCGTGAGCTGAGCACAAGCCGCTGGGTGGCCAATGGCGACAACGTCGTGCTGCTGGGCCCGCCAGGGGTGGGCAAGACGCACCTGGAGGTGGCGCTGGGCCGTGAGGCGGTGGCCCGTGGCTACACGGTGCAGTTCACCACCGCGATGGCACTGCTCGGCTCGCTGGTGAAAGGGCAGCAGCAGGGCACGCTGGAGCCGCGGCTGGCGCAGTATGCCAAGCCGAAACTGTTGATCATTGATGAACTGGGCTACCTGCCACTTGAGCCCCAGGCGGGCCACCTGTTTTTCCAGCTGATTTCCCGCCGCTACGAGCAGGGGAGCGTGCTGATCAGCTCCAACCGGCCCGTGGAGGAGTGGGATGAGATTTTCGGCGATCAGGTGGTGGCGGCAGCAATCCTGGATCGATTGATGCACCACAGCCATGTGGTGACCATTCGCGGCGATAGCTACCGGCTCAGGGAAAAGCGACGGGCGGGAATGTTCCGGGTGCAGACGGCTCGCACCTCCTCTTCTGGTGGTGTCGGCGGCGTACCGCCACCGACACCACCAGAGGAGGCCTGAGAACAAACAGCACCAGTGGCAGCCAAGGCGACCAACAACCAATGCAACCCATCACGGAAACCATGAGCAGCAAGAGGAACCGCCTAAACCAAGGCGGAAACACTCCGACAACAGCCCCCCAGAACAGCCCAGAGGTGGTTCAGTTTTCAGTGTCGCAAGTGGCTCAGTTTTCGATGTCGCTTGACACGGCATCAACGATGCACGCTCAGGCGGATCGCCCGACTGCTCC
>JBIIJA010000170.1:0-5248 GCA_044234195.1 Cyanobium sp.
TGGACCGGGACCCAGTCGCTGCTGAGCGCCTATGGCCACCCGGAAGCCAAGCCTTTCCAGCTGCCGGAGCCGCGCCAGAAGCTGCAACGACGGGAGCTACTGATGCTCGCCGCGGGCACCAGCGCCGCGGGCCTGGCGGGGGTGGCCTCCGGCTGGGGGGCCCGCGGCAGCCAAGGAACGCGGGAATGGCGCATGCTCACCTACCTGGGCCACCAGGACGACAAGCTGATCGTGGGCCAAGCGCCCCGCATGGTGGCGGAGCGCCTGGCCCAGCTCACGGAAGGCCGCTTTCGGATCCGCGTGGATCCCCAGCCCAACCTCTCCAGCTCCGAGATGTTTCGCCGTGTGAGCCGGGGTGAGGCTCCCTGCTCCTACGCCGACGTCTACTACGACAAGCTGTTGACACCTCTGGTGTTCGCCAAGGCCATCCCTTTTGGCCTCACCCCGCGGGAGCAAACGGCCTGGCTCCACTACCGCCGCCGCAGAGACGACCGCTGGCCCTTCCACCAAAGCGTCTACCCCCGCATCAAGGTGCAAAACGACTCCTTGGAAGGGCTCTGCTCCTTCCCCATCAGCTGCACAGGGGGGCAGATGGGGGGCTGGTTCCAAAAGGAATTCGCCTCCCTGGAGGATCTCAAGGGCCTGCGCATGCGCATTCCAGGACTGGGGGCGGAGGTGCTCAACCGCTTTGGCGTGCGCACAGATCTGGAACTGAATGCGGGGCGCGTCATCGGCCCCTCCCAGATCGTGGAGCGGATGCGCGATGGACGGCTGGATGGGGCCGAATGGATCGGCCCCCACGATGATGAGGCCCTGGGGCTGCACGAGTTGCGCGACCAGGGATTCCTCTACTACTACAGCCCTGGCTGGTGGGAGCCCTCCACCACCACCGAGCTGATGGTGAACCAGGAGGCCTACGACAGCCTTCCCCCCGACCACCAGGCCGCTCTGGAAACCGCCTGCGCCGACACCTACGCCCGCATCCTGCGCTCCTACGACCTGCAAAACATCAGCGCCCTGGAGCGTCTGAAGCGGCAAGGGGTGCAACTGCGGCGCTTCCCGCCCGAGATGATGGCAGCCTTTGAGCAAACCTCCGCCGCCCACCTCGAGGAGCTGGCCCGCCAAAGCCCCCTCACTTTCGGTTACGTCTATCGCGAGTGGAAAAGCTTCCGCAAGCGCCTCCGCGACACCCTTCAAGTGACGCAGTTCACACCAGAGGGGTCATCGCCGTAGGCGCTCTCGGTGCATCCAGCTGATCCACTCAGCAGAGATCTCCTTCGGGCAGGCGGCTTCGCACTCCAGATGGCCGCTGCAGCTGCCAAACCCCTCCAGCTCCATCTGCCGTTGCAGAGCCTCAGCGCGCCGGCGCCGCTCAGGTTGGCCCTGGGGCAGTTGGCCAAGGTGGGCCAGCTTGGCCGCCACAAACAGGCTGGCGGAGGCATTGGGGCAACTGGCCACGCAGGCTCCGCAGCCAATGCAGGTGGCCGCATCGAAGGCGCTGGCGGCCTGCTCCCGGCCCACCAGCAGGGTGTTGGCCTCCGGCGCGCTACCGGTGTTCACCGAGCAATAGCCCCCAGCTTCCAAGATGCGATCCATCGCCGAGCGGTCCACCATGAGGTCTTGAAGCACCGGGAAGGCCCGCGCCCGCCAGGGCTCCAGCACGAGCACCTGGCCATCGCGAAACTGACGCAGGTAGAGCTGACACACCGTGGTGGCCCCCACCGGACCGTGGGCGTGGCCATTCACCAAGAAGCCACAGGAGCCGCAGATGCCCTCCCGGCAGTCGTGCTCAAAGGTGATGGCGGATTCTCCCTGGGCGATCAGCCGTTCATTGAGCACATCCAAGGCTTCCAGCAAGGAGAGATCGGGGCTCAGCCCCTCCAGCCGATGGCTCTCAAAGCGGCCGGGGGCCTCAGGCGTGGCCTGGCGCCAGATCTTCAAGGTGAGCGACAGGGGGGAGGCCATCAGCGATAAGAGCGAGCTGTGGGGGTGAGGGTGGTGTAAGTGAGCGGTTCGCAGTGGCGGCGAGGTTCACCCTCCGCGCCAAACTCCCAGGCGGCAATGTGGCCAAAACGAGCGTCATCCCGCAGGGCTTCCCCCTCGGCCGTTTGATGCTCCTCCCGGAAGTGGGCGCCGCAGGATTCCTCCCGGGCCAGGGCATCCCGCAGCATCACATCGGCCAAGCCGAAGAAGTCGTCCAGGCGCAGGGCCTTCTCCAGCTCGCTGTGAATGCCACCCCCCTCTGCGCTGGAGGTTGTGGCCACCCCGCCCTCCTCGGCAAAGCGCTGCCGCAACAGTCCCACCTCTTCGATCGCCTGCCGGAGCCTGGGCCCTGAGCGGCTGATGCCACAGGTCTCGATCATCAACAGGCCCAGGTCCCGATGGAAGCCATCCACCGGCTGCCGTCCCCTGCTGGATTTTTGGGGCGCCATCAGCGCCTGCAACCGGGCCCGAACCGCAGCCAGGGCCTCCCGGCAGGCGGGGTGATCCTCCCCCACCTCAGGTTGGGGAGCCCCCGCCAGCCAGGCCGGCACGGTGGCCGGCGCGATGAAATAGCCATCCGCCAACCCCTGCATCAGGGCGCTGGCCCCCAGGCGATTGGCGCCGTGCTCAGAAAAATTGGCCTCACCCAACACGAACAGGCCCGGGATGGTGCTCATCAGGTGGTAGTCCACCCACAATCCCCCCATGGTGTAGTGGGGCGCGGGATAGATGCGCATCGGCGTGGCCCGGGGATCCTCTCCTGTGATCCGTTCATACATCTCCAGCAGGTTGCCATAGCGAGCCTCAATGGCGTCCAGGCCATCCCGGCGGATGGCATCAGCCAAATCCAGATACACCGAGCGGCCGCCAGGCCCCACCCCCTGGCCCGCCAAGCACAGCTCCCGGGCACGGCGGGAGGCCACATCCCGGGGCACCATGTTGCCGTAGGTGGGATAACGCCGCTCCAGAAAATAGTCGCGCTCCGCTTCCGGGATGTCCGCAGGGGCACGTCCGTCACCCGCCACGAGGGGAAGCCACACCCGCCCATCATTGCGGAGGCTCTCGCTCATCAGCGTGAGTTTGCTCTGATAGGCATCGCCACTGGGGATGCAGGTGGGGTGGATCTGGGTGTAGCAGGGATTGGCGAGATAGGCCCCCTTGCGGTGCGCCCGCCAAATGGCACTGGCATTGCTCTTCACCGCATTCGTCGAAAGGTAGTAGACATTGGAGTAGCCACCGCTCGCCAGCAACACAGCATTCGCGGTGTGCACCTCCAGCTCGCCTGTGAGCAGATGGCGGCACACCACCCCTCGGGCCACCCCGTCCACCGTAATCAGGTCCACCATGTCGCGCCTGGGAAGCAAGGTCACCCGGCCCGCCGCCACCTGCCGCAGCAACGCCTGCACAGCGCCATAGAGCAATTGCTGGCCGGTCTGGCCGCGGGCATAGAAGGTGCGGCTCACCAGAGTGCCGCCGAAGCTGCGGGTGGCCAGGGTGCCGCCATACTCCCGGGCAAAGGGCACGCCCTGGGCGACGCATTGGTCAATGATGGCGCCGCTCACCTCCGCCAACCGGTGGCAGCCCGCCTCCCGGGCCCGGAAATCCCCGCCCTTCACGGTGTCGCGGAACAGCCGCTCCACGCTGTCGCCGTCATTGGCGTAGTTCTTGGCGGCATTGATGCCCCCCTGGGCCGCCACCGAGTGGGCCCGGCGAGGACTGTCGTGATAGGTGATCAAGGTCACCTGATAGCCCTGTTCCGCCAAGGTGGCCGCCGCGGAAGATCCCGCTAAACCGCTGCCCACCACAAGGATCTTCAGGCGGCGCCGGTTGGCCGGGCTGATCAGGGGCAAGCCATCCCGGGTGCGTTGCCAGGCCGTGCTCAGGGGACCTTCCGGCAGGCGTGGATCGAGGCTGACTCCCCTGCTCACGGCAACCCCCGCTGCAGCAGAGCGAAGGGCAACACCGCGAACCCAGCGCCGATCACGAGGGCCAAGCCCCTGCCAGCCAGGCGGATGGGCTGGGCGTTGCGGGCATGCAGAAAACCAAGGCGCCGATGGGCACTTTCCTGCCCATGGGCCAGATGGAGCGCCACAGCCACCCCGGCGAGGGCATAGAGGGCCAACCAGTGGGGCTGGCGCAACACCGCCAACAGGGCTTCCAGCTCCTGACCGGCTGAGGGACGCCGCAGGCGCAACTGCCCCACATGCACCACCAAAAACAGGAGCAAGACGCCGCCAGTCCAGGGCATGAGGCGGCCTGCCAGGGCAGCCAAGGGCTCCAACCCACCCTCCCGTCGGCTGCGGCGCTGGCCAGGCACTGCGCCGAGGGCGGCCCGGTTGGCCACAGCACGGGCGAGGGCCTGCAGGGGGTGGGCCAAAAACACCAGCGCAAGGCCAGCTTCCGCCACAGGCAGCCACTGGGCTTGATGCAGCGCGGCTGCATAGCGCTCGAAGGCTGGCCCATCCCACCAAGCCAGGCCGATACCCGCCAGATGGGCCAGCAGAAACACCACCAATACCAGCCCGGAGGCGGCGATGCCCACGCAGGCACCCCAAGAAAGTCGCTGCATTATCGCCAGCAAGGCCCTCCGACGCGACGGCGTGCCATGGGAAGCTGGGCAGCCTCTGCTGGGGAAGCACTGAGCCGCGCCCGTCGCACCATCGTCTTCAGCGCCTTTCTCACCCTGCTCAACGACAGGCTGGGGGAGACCCTGATCCTCCCCCTGCTGCCCTACCTCCTGGCCAACCTGACCAACGACGGCAGGGTGCTGGGGCTGCTGAGCGGCAGCTACGCCCTGGCGCAGTTCGCCTGCACGCCCCTGATCGGCGCCCTCAGCGACCGCTTCGGCCGCAAACCAGTGATCACCCTGTGTGTGGCCGGCACCGTGGTGGGCCTGGGACTGTTTGCCCTCACCCTGAGCCTGCCGTGGCAGCGCCTCTGGCCGGGCGCCACCGCCGCAGGGCTGCCCTTGGGGCTGCTGTTCCTCGGGCGACTGATCGACGGAGTGAGCGGCGGCACCGCCGCCACCGCCAGCGCCGTGTTGGCGGACATCACCCCTGCCGCTCAACGGGCCCAAGCCTTCGGCCTGATCGGTGTGGCCTTTGGCCTGAGCTTCATTTTGGGCCCCGCCTTGGGCGGCCTGCTCTCCGGTGTCTCCGTCCAACTCCCCATGGCTCTGGGAGTCGGCTTTGCCTTGTTCAATCTGCTGGTGGTGCTGGTCGTGCTGCCGGAAACCCACCCCCGTGAAGCCCGCAAGCGGATGCCG
>JBIIJA010000039.1:0-10134 GCA_044234195.1 Cyanobium sp.
GGTGGGACGGCTCTGCCTGGCGTTCTTCCTCTTTTTCTTCGCCTTCAGCTGCTTCACCGGAATCCTGGTGCTCTATTTCAAGGAAACGTTCGGCTGGGGGCCCAGGCTGGCCTCTGCCTCTTTCCTCGTGGTGGGCGTGGTAGCGATGGTGGTGCAAGGAGGCCTGATCGGCCCGCTGGTGAAACGCTTCGGCGAGTTGCGGCTCACCTTGGCGGGGCTGGGATTCGCCTGGCTCGGCTGTCTGCTGATTCCCCTCACCCGGCCCGTCCACGCGATCCCCATGGCTTTTGTGGCCGTGGCGAGCCTGGCGTTGGGAACGGGCCTGATCACGCCCTGCCTACGGGCCCTGGTGTCCCGCCGACTGGGCGAGGGGGGCCAGGGGGCGGCCCTGGGCAGCCTGCAGGGGTTGCAGAGTTTGGGAAGCTTCTTAGGGCCTCCCCTGGCGGGATTGGCTTACGAGGCACTCGGCCCCAACAGCCCCTTCTGGCTGGGCCTGGCCCTTCTGGCCGTGGTGGGGCTGCTGGTGGCCGGCCGGCCCGCTGGGCATGCTGCGATCACCTGAGGGGAAGGACGCCCCACACCAAGAGGCCAGCGTGGAAGGGCGCTGGTGATCGGAGACACGCCGCCCCTGTCATCCACCTGACATCCAAGGCCCCGGCTGCGCTTGCTAGGTTGAGACGTTGAACCGGCTTCCACCAGAGGCAGAGGTCACCCACTTGCATCCACCTGCGGCCGGGAGTGTCCATGAGCCAGCCGAAAGCCGCACCGGTCGTCGCGCCCGAGCTTTATATCAACCGGGAACTGAGCTGGATCGCCTTCAACCATCGGGTGTTGGCCCAGGCCCTAAATCCAGAGGTGCCGCTACTGGAGCAGGCCAAATTCAGCGCGATTTTTAGCAACAATCTGGACGAATTTTTCATGGTGCGGGTGGCCTCGCTCAAGTCTCAGCAAGAGGCTGGAGTGAACACGCGCAGCGATGATGGCCTCACACCGCTGGAGCAGCTGGAGGCGATCCAAAAAGACTTGCGTCCGCTTCTGGAGCTGCAACAACAACACTACCGCCAGTCTCTGAAACGCCAATTAACAGAGCACGGGATCTATCTGCTGGATTATGTGAAGCTCAATAAACGGCAGAAAGAGTGGCTCAGCGATTATTTCCGCTCTGAAATCTTCCCTGTGCTCACGCCTTTAGCGGTGGATCCGGCCCACCCCTTCCCGTTCATGAGCAACCTCAGCCTGAATGTGGCCGCCCTGATCCGCGATCCCGAATCCGGGCAGCGGCAATTCGCCCGGGTGAAGGTGCCGCAGAAAATCCTGCCCCGATTTGTGCCGTTGCCCAACAACCTCTGCGACCGACACCCGAAACCTCTGTTCATCGCCGTGCCCCTCGAGCAAGTGGTGGCCTTCAACCTGCAGATGCTCTTTCCGGGCATGGCAATCGAGGGGCATTACTTCTTCCGCATCACCCGCGACGCGGATCTGGAATTGCGGGATCTGGAAGCCGATGATCTGATGGAGGCCCTGCAGGAAGGGCTGCGAAAACGCCGGCTGGGGGGAGAAGTGGTGCGTCTGGAGGTGGCCAATGAGATGCCGGAGGAAGTCGTGCGATTGCTGATGGAGGGCACCGACGTGGAGCCGGAAGACGTCTACCGCATCAACGGCCCCCTCGGCCTCGACGATTTGATGCATCTGCTCAACATCCCCCTGCCCGAGCTCAAGGACACGCCCTACAACGGTCGAACAACCCCAGCGCTGATGCGTGCGCAGAAAACCCTCCTGGAGGATGGCTCGATCAAGGCGGAAGAATTTCAAAGCATCTTCTCGGTGATTCGGAGAGGGGACGTGCTTCTGCACCACCCCTTCGACCTGTTTGCCACCTCGGTGGAGGAGTTTTTAAACCAGGCCGCGGAAGATGCGTCCGTGTTGGCGATCAAGATGACCCTCTACCGCACCTCCAAAGACTCCGGCGTCATTGCCGCCCTGATCCGGGCAGCGGAGAACGGCAAACAGGTGATGGCTCTGGTGGAGCTCAAAGCACGCTTTGATGAAGACAACAACATCCAATGGGCTCGCCAGCTGGAACGCTCAGGCGTGCATGTGGTCTATGGCGTCCTCGGCTTAAAAACGCACACGAAAGTGTTACTTGTGGTGCGCCGCGAGAAAAAAAGCCTGCGCAACTACGTGCACATCGGCACAGGAAACTACAACTCCCGCACCTCCAACCTCTATACCGATCTCGGCCTGCTGAGCTGTCGCCCTGAATTCGGCGCAGACCTGGTGGAACTCTTCAACTACCTCACTGGCTTTTCCAAACAGCAGAGCTTCCGCAAACTGCTGGTGGCCCCTGTCACCCTGCGCAAAGGGATGGAGGCCCTGATCCGGCGTGAGATCGACCAAGCCAAAGCTGGCAAGGGGGGACACATCCGCGCCAAAATGAACGCGTTGGTGGATCCAGCGATCATTGCTTTGCTGTATGAAGCCTCCCAGGCGGGGGTAGTGATCGAGTTGGTGATCCGGGGCATGTGTTGCCTGCGCCCTGGTCTGCCCGGCATCAGCGAGACCATCCGAGTGGTGAGCGTGATCGGCCGCTTTCTCGAACATTCGCGCTTGTTCTGGTTCCGCAATGGCGGCCAGCCCGAGGTGTTCATCGGCAGCGCCGACTGGATGACCCGCAACCTCGATCGCCGGGTGGAGGCCATCGCGCCGATTGAGGAGAGCAACCTGATCAAGGAGCTGGAATCGGTGCTGGATCTCTACCTCAACGACGACGGCGCCTGGCACATGGGCGCCGATGGAACTTATGGGCAAAAGCACACAGAGGGCAAACCCCAAATGGCCCAACTCACCCTCATGAAGCGCTGGCGGGGAGGCCTCTACACGGCAAGCCCGGGGGCAGCCGAGTGAGGCCTCATGCCAGGTCCAGCCCGACCTGACTCAGGCGAGTTACAGGAAGTCTGCATTTTTTGAACAACTCACCAGCTCCAGCTCTGCTAAATTCCGGCGCAAATTCAATCGGAGGAGCAGGGTGATGGGGATCCCTCTGCAATCCGCTCAGCTTCCTGCTGACGTCCTTGACGTTGTGGGATCTGTTGAGCCCACCAGCACTGCTGATGCTGGCCTGACCAGTTCGGCTCAAAGGCTCTTGGCCAGGAGTGGACCTGGAAAAGCTGTTGGTCGCCTCAACACCGATTCCATCGGCTGGTATTTGGGCACCATTGGCAGGGTGCCTCTCCTCACCCCCGCCGAGGAAATCGAGCTGGCTCATCATGTGCAGCAGGGCAAGGCACTGCTGGAGCTGGATCCAGAAACGCTCACCTCCCGTCAAAAGCGCCAGATCCGCATGGGCCAAAGGGCCCGGGATCGCATGATGGCCGCCAACCTGCGCCTGGTGGTCAGCGTGGCCAAGAAGTATCAGAACCAGGGGTTGGAGCTGCTGGATCTGGTGCAGGAGGGGGCGATCGGTCTGGAGCGCGCGGTCGACAAGTTCGACCCCGGCATGGGCTACAAATTTTCCACCTACGCCTACTGGTGGATCCGCCAAGGAATGACCCGGGCGATTGACAACAGCGCCCGCACCATCCGCCTTCCCATCCACATCAGCGAAAAGCTCTCCAAGATGCGCCGCATCACCCGGGAGCTTTCCCACCGGCTGGGGCGCCAGCCCAATCGCTTGGAGCTGGCCCACGGGATGGGCATGGAGCCCGAGGAGCTGGAGGAACTGATGTCCCAAACGGCTCCTTGCGCCTCCCTCGATGCCCACGCCCGCGGCGAGGAGGATCGCAGCACCCTGGGGGAACTGATCGCCGACCCGGCGAGCAATGGCCATCTTGATTCGATGGATAGCCACCTCCAGAAAGAGCACCTCACCGCCTGGCTGGCCCAGCTCAACGAACGGGAGCAGAAAATCCTGCGGCTCCGCTTCGGCCTGGGGGGGGAAGAACCCCTCACCCTGGCTGAGATCGGGCGGCAGATCAATGTGTCCCGCGAACGGGTGCGCCAGCTGGAAGCCAAGGCGATCATGAAGTTGCGGCTGATGAGCAACTTGCAGCAGGCGGCGTGAGTGTCGGCTCAGGGAGCCCCCTCTGGGTGGGTCCTGCTCTGGTCACTGGCTGGCTCACCCTCCTGGCGGTGCTGGCCTCTCTGGTGAAACGGAAGTGGCCCGCCCAACAGGAGTGGAGTCGCAAGCTGGTGCACATCGGCACGGGGCCCGTGGTGCTCATCGCCTGGGCCTTCGCCATTGATCGGCTCATTGCCGTGCCTGTGGCAGGGGTCGTCACTGTCCTGGCCGCGCTCAACCATCGCTTCCGCCTCCTGCCAGGTGTCGAGGACATCGATCGGCACAGCTACGGCACGATCGCCTATGGCGCCTCCATCACCCTGCTCCTTTTCCTGTTCTGGCCGGATCGGCCCCAGCCCGTGGCCGCTGGAGTGCTCGCCATGGCCTTCGGGGATGGGCTGGCCGGTCTTGTGGGTCCCCTGGTGTCCTCACCCCGCTGGCGGGTGTTCGGACAAACCCGCTCCCTCGTTGGCACAGCGGTGATGGGGCTGGCCACCGCCGCGGCTCTGCTGGGGGTGGCCCTGCTGCACCCGGCAAGCGCCCCTCCCGCTTGGGCCCTGCTGGCCATTGCCGCCGCGGCCACAGGGTTGGAGCAATGGGCCACTGCAGGGGTCGACAACCTCACCGTTCCCTTGGCTGTCGCGGGCCTCTGGGTGTGGCTCGGACCCCAGCCCGCCTAATCCAACAGCAGGCGTTCGCAGCGGGCCGACCAATCCTGTGGCGTGCCAATGCCGGCCACCAGGAGGCGGTCGGCGGGCTCCTCCCGCAGCCGCACCTGCCACTGCCGAATCACCTCAGCCCGCTCCATCCACACGTCCATCACGGTGCGCTGGGTGGCCTCCCGGTCCCAGTGGCGTCCCGTGGCGATGTCCAACGCCCAGCTCAACAGGTCGTCAAGCTGGAAGGGACGAAACCCTCCAAAGGCTGGGCCCACGGGGGGAGCTCCAGCGGATTGGCCGGGCTGGGCGGGGAGATTGCGTTGCTCGAGGTAGAAGAGCTGCAGGGGGTCGGTGACACCGCAAAATTGCAATAGATAGACCATCAGCTTGCTTGCGGAACTGATAGCCAAACCCTACGGACCTTCTTGCACTGTGATGTTCAAAACAAACACTTTGACGGGAAAGCAACAAGTTAGCACTCGCAATTTGCGAGTGCTAACTGCACACAAATTCGCCCCCAGCCCAGGCTGGCGCTGAGCTGGGCTCAGACCGGAGCCAATTCCCGCTCCTGGGCGTCCTTTACCGCAACAGCCAGCTCCTCAAGAAGCTCCAACGTGGTGGCTAGATCGATGCAGGCATCGGTGATGCTCTGGCCGTAGGTGAGTTGGGCCAGGTCACTGGGGATTTTCTGGTTGCCAGCCACCAGGTGGCTTTCCAGCATCAACCCCATCACATGCACCGAGCCCTCCCGCACCTGCAGGGCCACCTCGCGGAGCACGTCGGATTGACGGCGGTAATCCTTGTTGGAATTGCCATGGCTGCAGTCCACCATCAACCGAGCCGGCAACCCTTCAGCCGCTAGCTGGGCCGCGGCGGCCTCCACCGCCTCCCGGTGGTAATTCGGCCCCCCCTTGCCGCCCCGCAACACGAGATGGCCATCCGGGTTGCCCGTGGTGGACACGATGGCCGCATGGCCCTGCTGGCTGATCCCAAGGAAATGGTGGGGTTTGGCCGCGGCCTCCATGGCATTGATGGCGGTGGTGGCGCTGCCATCGGTGCCATTTTTGAACCCGATGGGCATCGACAGGCCTGAGGCCATCTCGCGGTGGGTCTGGCTTTCAGTGGTGCGGGCGCCGATGGCGGTCCAGCTGATCAAATCCGCGATGTATTGGGGCACCACCGGGTCCAGCAGTTCGGTGGCAGCGGGCAGGCCCATCTCCCCGAGGTGGAGCAGCAGCCCACGGGCGCGGCGCAAACCCGTATTGATGTCATAACTGCCGTCGAGGTGGGGGTCGTTGATGAGCCCTTTCCAGCCCACGGTGGTGCGAGGCTTTTCGAAATACACCCGCATCACCACCTCCAGTTGATCGCGGTGCTGCCGGTGGGCCTGGGCAATGGCGGCGGCATAGTCCTTGGCGGCTTCCACGTCATGCACGGAGCAGGGGCCCACAATCACCAGCAACCGCTGGTCGCCGGCATGGAGGATGGCCTTGATGCGCTCCCGGGCCAGCTGCACCGTGCGGGCCGCCCTCTCGGTGATCGGCATCTCGCGGTGCAGGGCTTCTGGGGGCACCAGAGGCCGGGTTTCCACGATATGGAGATCAGAGGTGGGAATCATGGGCCTGCGGTGAACGCCGCCGGGAAGGCATCAAAACACCCTAACGGCCACCAGCCAGCGCACGCTCAAGGCTCAATCAACCCTCCCCCCAACACCACCTCACCGGCGTAAAACACGGCCGCCTGGCCGGGCGTGAGGGAAAACTGGGGTTCGGCGAACTCCAACTTCACGTTCTGCGCGCCCCCTTGACTCCCTTCCGCGCCAGGGGTGGCACAGGGCACCAGCCAGGCTGTCACCGGCGGGGTGCGGTAGCGCACCTGCACCTCCACCTCCAGAGGCTCCGCCGGTGGGGCCATCGAGACCCAGTTCAGGTCCGCCACCTGGCAGCTGCTGCGAGTGGCCTCCTGACGCGGGGCCACCACCACACGATTGAAAGCGCCATCGAGCCGCACCACATGCAGAGGCTCGCTCCAGGCCACCCCCAGGCCACGCCGCTGACCCACGGTGAAATGCTCAATGCCGTCGTGGTGGCCCACCACGCTGCCGTCCGGCAACACAATCTCCCCCCGGCGCGGCGGCAGGTAGGCATCTAGAAAAGCCTTCATCGAGCCGTGGTGCTCCGCCAGGCAGAGATCCTGGCTTTCAGGCTTGGCGGCCGTCCGCAACCCCAGCCGGGCGGCTTCCTTCCGGGTATCGCCCTTGGCCATCTCCCCGAGGGGAAACACCAGAGAGCCGAGCACCTCCTGGGGCAGGTCGTAGAGGAAATAACTCTGATCCTTCTGCCGGTCGAGACCACGCAGCAACTGATGGCGGCCCCGCCCATCGCCCGGAACCGGCAGGAGCTCCCCCCCCTCGGCATGGCGCACCCGGGCGTAGTGCCCCGTGGCCAGCCGGCCGATCCGGCGCTCGCCACGGGCCCAGGCGAGCATGGGGCCGAATTTCACGGCCCGATTGCAGCGGGAGCACGGCAGGGGCGTGAGGCCAGCGCCGTAGCCCTCAACCAAAAAGTTCACGATTTCCTTTTGGAAGTGCTCGCGGAAATCAATGAGGTGGTGGGGAACGCCCAGCTGCTCACAGATGGCCACCGCATCCACCAGGCCCTCCGCGCAGCAGGCCCCTTTCCCGCTCATCAGCCAAAGGGTGAGCCCCTCCACCTGCCAGCCCGCCTCCACCAGCAACGCGGCCGTCAGGGAGCTGTCCACGCCGCCGGAGAGGCCCACCACCACCTGATGGGGCCCGGGCCACTGGCGCAGCCGCTCCAGTGCCGCGGCACCGGCGGGAGTGCAGGGGCCCTCCGTCAGGGGGAGGGAGCGCGAACAGGGGGCGAGGGGGGAAGAGGTCATGGCGCCTGGAGGGGCAGGAGAGGGGCTGATGCGGAGCGCCATCCCCTCCCATGATGGAACCCCGCGACCCGCCCTGCCGTGTCGACCCGCGACCCGTTCTCCCCGCCCCCCGAACCGGATCCACCGGCCTGGCCCGCACGGGATGGCGACCATCTGCTGGTGAGCGGCGCCCAGATGGCCGCCCTGGAGGAGGAGCTCTTTGCCAGCGGCCTGCCGGTGGAGGCCCTGATGGAAAAGGCGGCCCTGGCCGTGAGCCGACGGCTTCTTGAGGGCCTTCCCCCCCGCCCGGGGCACCCGCTGGCGGCCGGGGTGGTGGTGTTGGTGGGGCCCGGACACAACGGGGGCGATGGGCTGGTGGTGGCCCGCGAGCTGCACCTGGCGGGGGTGCCCGTGCGGCTGTGGTGCCCCTTTGAGCGGCGCAAGCCCCTAACGGAGCGCCACTGGAGCCATGCCCGCTGGCTGGGGATCCCCGTTCTGGAGGAGCCCCCCGAACCAGGGGCTGCAGACCTCTGGATCGACGCCCTCTTCGGTAATGGCCAGGGCCGGTCGCCGGGGGAGACGATCGAGGGCCTGCTGAAAGCCCGGGAGCAGGCGGGAGCGGGCCCGTTGGTAGCCATCGATGTGCCCACCGGCCTCTGCTGCGACACGGGCCGGCTGCTGGGGGGGCGGGCCGCCCGGGCCGATCTCACCCTCTGCATCGGCCTCTGGAAGCAGGGCCTGGTTCAGGACCCAGCCCTGCGCTGGGTGGGCCGGCTGGAGCGGGTGGATCTGGGGCTGCCCAGGGCCCTGCTCGCCAGCCTGCCCCTGGAGCAACCCCTGGGCCTGGACGGACCCGGTGGAGGCCTGGAGGATGGCAGCCGGGCTCCCAGACCCCGGCCGGATCCTGCCGCAGGCAAATACGAGCGAGGACGGTTGCTGGTGATCGCCGGCAGTGACACCTACCGTGGGGCGGCCCATCTGGCCCTGGCGGGGGCCTCCGCTGCGGGAGTGGGCAGCCTGCGGGCGAAGGTGCCGGCGCGGGTGGCCGACCAGCTCTGGATGGTGCTGCCCCATGTGGTACTGGAGGAGCGGCCGCTGGCGGACGGGGGCCTGGAGCGGCTGGATGCGGTGCTGGCGGGGCCGGGGCTGGGTCCGTCAGCAGCAGGCGGCAGAGGGAACGGCGATCGGGAGCCGTGGTGGGACGCCCTGCAGGCTTTTACGGGACTGTTGGTGGTGGATGCGGATGGCCTGAACCGGATCCAGCCGGAGTGGCTGAAGGGACGGGCCGGACCCACCTGGATCACCCCCCATGCAGGAGAGTTCGGCCGGCTCTGGCCTGAACTGGCGGCACGGCCACCCCTGGAGGCTGCCGCCGAAGCGGCGAGGGGCTCCGGAGCCACCGTGCTGCTGAAGGGAGCCAGGAGTGTGATCGCCGCCGCGGATGGCCGCCGCTGGCAGCTCATGCATGCCTGCGGAGAAACGGCCCGGGCTGGACTTGGGGATGGGCTGGCCGGCTATGCGGCCGGGCTGGGAGCTCGGCTTGGCGCCTTGGGCAGATGCCCACCAGATGCCAGCGGACTGGCGGTGGCGGCTCTGGACCACGCCCGGGCCAGTTGCCTGGCCTCAAGGGACAAAGGGCCAGGAGGAGCCACACCCTTGGTCGTGGCCGAACGCCTCTCACAGGCCCCTTGGTGAGGGGGCCGTGGAGCGGCCGCGGTACATATATCTGCTTAAACCAGAGTACCGATCTGATCTCTTCGGGACGAAGCGAGCAGGAGTAGAGAAAGCGGCCCACCTTTTCTGATAACGTTCCGGGCATCGCTAGCACCCAATCCTCTTTGGACAAAACCGGCCTGGAGTTCAGGAATTATACAAATTAAGATGGTTTCCGGCATCCTGCTGCTGCTGACATGGCTCGTTATGGCTTCCGTGCTTGCACAAGAGTCATCGATACCCAAACGCATCATTCCTGCAATCGCCTTTGCGGCAAGCCAGAGCCTTCTGTTTCTGCTTTATCTTTTTCTCATCCCCCTCGGCGTCACGGCCAGCGCGAAGTTTTTACTGGCCATTGTCGCCCTTTGTGGCGTGGTGTTTTTGGCGGCACAGCCGCCTCGGCTGGGGCGAGCGGTTGAAGGCATTCGCCATTTCCTCCAACTCCAGGAGCCCACAGCCGCTTCCATGGGCGAAAGTGCAATCTTGAGGAGAACTTTTGTCCATACATCAAAAGCAAGGATTGTTGCTACATCAATAGCCATAGGGTTTCTACTACTTTTTTCCATCCTAATTGCCAGCCCAATCTCTTGGGATTCTTATACTTACAATCTCGCAAGGATAGCCCATATGCTGATAAGAAGATCGCCCTTCATTGCGGGATCGCCATCCCTGCCGCAAGCCATCTTCCCGCTGGGCCATGATTTATTATATTATCCCGATATCTTACTTGGCAATCTCAGGGGGCTCGGGATCGTCAACACACTCGAATTCACTGTTCTTCTTGGATCGGCCATCAACATTTGTGATCTTCTCAGCAAACAATGG